>JASJDW010000170.1 GCA_030064955.1 Crocosphaera sp. | reverse complement strand
GAACTGCTATAACAAAAATTATCTTTATAGATAAAAGGTATCTAAGAAAAAAGAAAATTGTACTATAGTATTTCCTGGACTCATGAGGTACACCTAATATTCAACTTCTGAACTTCCGAACTCGTGAACTCCCGAACTCCCAAAACTAGAAAAGTTTGTACCTCACAAGTATGAGAACTGCTATAACAAAAATTATCTTTATAGATAAAAGGTATCTAAGAAAAAAGAAAATTGTACTATAGTATTTCCTGGACTCATGAGATACACCTAATATTCAACTTCTGAACTTCCGAACTCCTAACTCCTAAAAGAGACTTTTAACTGTCATACTGTATGGCATTTTTCAGACTCATCAGCTACAATTACTGATACTACCTGTTCCCTATTCCCTGTTTGAGAAAACTAGAAAAATTTGTCCCTCATAAGTATGGGACTTGCTATACATAAAAACAATTAAGGTTAGGAAATAGGTTATGAAAGAAAGGCTAAAGTCTCGACTGTTTGCCGTGGCAGTTTTGGGAATGATGGGGTTAGGAATAGGAACATTAACCCCAACCGTAGCAGAAACTGTAGCACAGGTTTCTCAGTCAGACGAAGAACTATCAACAGAAGCAACACAACTAATTCAACAATTACTGGAGTTACAAAAACAAGGCAAATATAATGAGGCCATACCTATAGCAGAACAAGTTTTAGCTATGGTTAAACAAGAATTAGGAGACAATCATCTCTTAACTGCTTTTATTCTCCAGGGTTTGGCAGGACTTTATCAGATGCAAGGAAGGTACACAGAAGCAGAAACCCTCTTACTCGAAGCGTTAGCCATTAGAAAAGAACAATTAGAAGAAAATCATCCTGATATTGCTCTGAGTCTCTTTAGTTTGGCAGGACTTTATCAGATGCAAGGAAGATACACAGAAGCTGAACCTCTCTTACTCGAAGTGTTAGCTATTAGAAAAGAACAATTAGAAGAAAATCATCCTGATATTGCTTGGAGTCTCCTTAGTTTGGCAGGACTTTATGCGTCTCAGGGAAGGTACTCTGAAGCAGAACCTCTTTATAAACAAGCGTTAGCTATTGCCAAACAACAATCAGAAGACGACCCTTCCTTAACGGGTACTCTTCTCAATAATTTAGCTGTATTTTATCAGTACCAAGGAAAGTACACAGAAGCAGAACCCCTCTTGCTCGAAGCTTTAGCTATTAGTAAAGAAAAATTAGGGGAGAATCATCCAAGTACCGCTAAAAGTCTTAATAATTTAGCAGAACTTTATAAGTCTCAGGGAAGGTATGAAGAAGCAGAACCCCTTTTGCAACAAGCGTTAGCCATCAATAAAGAACAATTAGGGGAGAATCATCCACAGACAGCCACCAGTATTAATAATTTGGCATTACTCTATCAGTCCCAAGGAATGTACACAGAAGCTGAACCCCTTCATCAACAAGCGTTAGCCATCAATAAAGAACAATTAGGAGACAATCATCCCTCAACTGCCAATAGTCTCAATAATTTAGCAGAACTTTATTCTTCTCAAGGAAAATACAAAGATGCTGAACCCCTTCATCAACAAGCGTTAGCCATCAGAAAAGAACAATTAGGAGACAACCATCCTGATACTGCCGATAGTATTAATAATTTGGCTGTACTTTACTCCTCCCAAGGAAAATACAAAGATGCTGAACCCCTTCATCAACAAGCGTTAGCCATCAGAAAAGAACAATTAGGAGAGAATCATCCCGATACTGCCACCAGTATTAATAATTTGGCATTACTTTACTCCTCCCAAGGAAAATACAAAGATGCTGAACCCCTTCTGCTACAAGTTGTAGCTATTAGTAAAGAACAATTAGGAGACAAACATCCCTCAACTGCCACCAGTATTAATAATTTGGCGGAACTTTACCGGTTCCAAGGAAAGTATAAAGCAGCAGAACCTCTTTATCTACAAGCTTTAGCCATTTATAAAGAACAATTTGGAGATAAACATCCCTCAACTGCCACCAGTCTCAATAATTTAGCTGTACTTTATGAGTCCCAAGGAAGGTACACAGAAGCAGAACCCCTTTACCAAGAGGCATTAGCCATTTATAAAGAACAATTTGGAGATAAACATCCCTCAACTGCCAATAGTCTCAGTAATTTGGCAGGACTTTATAAGTCCCAAGCAAGATATCAAGAAGCCGAACCCCTTTATTTACAAGCGTTGGCTATCAGAAAAGAACAATTAGGAGACAATCATCCCTCAACTGCCATCAGTCTCAATAATTTGGCATTCTTTTATCAGTTCCAAGGAAGATACCCAGAAGTTGAACCCCTCTTGCAACAAGCGTTAGCCATTAGTAAAGAACAATTAGGAGAGAATCATCCACAGACAGCTACCAGTCTCAATAATTTGGCATTACTCTATGATTCCCAAGGAAGATACAAAGAAGCTGAAACCCTTTACCAACAAGCTTTAGCCATCAATAAAGAACAATTAGGGGATAATCATCCACAGACAGCTACCAATCTCAATAATTTAGCTGAACTTTACCAGTCCCAAGGAAGATACACAGAAGCTGAAACCTACTACAAACAAGCGTTAGCCATCAGAAAAGAACAATTAGGAGACAATCATCCCGATGCTGCTTTAAGTCTCAATAATTTGGCTGGATTTTATGAGTTCCAAGCAAGATACACTGAAGCAGAACCTCTTTATCTACAAGCGTTAGCCATCAATAAAGAACAATTAGGGGACAATCATCCACAGACAGCAATCAGTCTCAATAATTTGGCATTATTCTATAACTCCCAAGCAAGATACACTGAAGCAGAACCCCTTTTGCAACAAGCGTTAGCCATCAATAAAGAACAATTAGGGGATAATCATCCAGAGACAGCTACCAATCTCAATAATTTAGCTGAACTTTATAAGTCCCAAGGAAGGTATCCAAAAGCAGAACCCCTCTACCGACAAGCGTTAGCTATCAGAAAAGAAAAATTCGGAGATAATCATCCGAAGATTGCTACTATTCTCGATAATTTGGCATTACTTTACTCCTCCCAAGGAAGATACACAGAAGCTGAAGCCTACCACACACAAGCGTTAGCCATCAGAGAAGAGCAATTAGGAGACAATCATCCCGATACTGCTTTAAGTCTCAATAATTTGGCATTACTCTATGATTCCCAAGAAAGATATTCAGAAGCTGAACCCTTTTACCAACAAGCATTAGGTATCAACAAAGAAAAATTAGGAGAAAACCATCCTGAGACTGCTACCAATCTCAGTAATTTGGCTGGACTTTACTCCTCCCAAGAAAGATACTCAGAAGCAGAAACCTTTTACCGACAATCGTTAGCTATCAGAAAAGAAAAATTAGGAGAAAACCATCACTCAACTGCCACCAGTTTCAATAATTTGGCATCACTTTATGATTTACAGGAAAAATATGCAGAAGCAAAACCCCTTTACCAACAGGCTTTAGCTATTTATAAGGAACAATTAGGAGACAAACATCCTGAGACTGGCATAATTCTTACGAATCTGGGAGCATTTTACTATGCACAAGGGGATATTGATAAGACGATTGACTATTTAACCCAAGGGTTAGAAATTGAAGAATATAACCTCTCAGAAAACCTCAACATTGGGGATGAAAGACAGAAACGAGATTACATGAGTACGATTTCAGGGACAAAGGATGTGGTTATTTCTTTTAATCTTCAATCTGCACCGGATAACCCCCAAGCAACCCAACTGGCACTGAAAACAATTTTGCAACGAAAGGGACGTATTTTAGATGTATTAACCAATAGTTTACAGATTCTTCGAGAACGAACCGATGACTCGGACAGTCAACAATTATTACAAGAATTAGATGCACTGAAAACCCAACAAGCGAACCTGACTTTTACCCCTGTTGATAAGTTTTCTTCTCCTGACATTTACGACCAACAACTGACTGAAATTCAAACAAAAGTAAAAAACCTTGAAGATAGAATTAGTCGCCGTAGTGCAGAATTTCGGCAACTATCTCAACCGATTACTTTAACAGCCATTCAACAACAAATTCCTAAAAATACTGCTTTGGTTGAAATTGTTCGTTATCGTCCTTTTAATCCTAAAGAAAAGAGTTTTGAAAGTGAGCGTTATGGGGTTTATGTTTTCTTTCCCAATGGTGAAATAAAAGCCAAAGATTTAGGGGAAGCAGAAGCCATTGAACAAAGTGTAGAACTATTTCGTACGGATTTATCAGACGAAGGAAAACCCAGTATTGAACAAGTTAAAGAATCTGCGAGGGAATTAGATGCCCAATTAATGCAACCCATTCGAGAATTATTGGGGAATACTAAAACTATTTTACTGTCTCCTGATTACGCATTAAATTTAATTCCCTTTGAAGCATTAGTGATGGAGAATGGTCAATATTTAGTCCAAGAATACCAGATAACTTATCTTACTTCTGGACGAGATTTATTGAGATTTAAAGAAAAGTTTAATAGCGAAACCTCTCCTTTAATTATTGCCAATCCTACTTACAATCAAGAAGGTCAAACCGTTGCTTTAAACCCTAATAATACTCGTTCTGTTGAACTATCTGAATATCTCCAAAATACTCACTTTTCTGCTTTGCCTGAAACCAAAACAGAAGCCGAAGAACTCAAAAAGATGTTACCAGAATCCATTGTTTTAACGGAAAAAGAAGCGACAGAAAATGCTTTAAAACAAATCAAACGTCCTGATATTTTACATCTGGCGACTCATGGATTTTTTCGAGAAAGTTCTTCTGAAGATAAGAGTAATCCCTTGTTACGTTCAGGGTTAGTTTTTACGGGGGTTAGCATCAGTGAAAGTGCAGGAGATGACGGAGTTTTAACTGCCTTAGAAACCACTTCATTAAACTTAGTTGGAACCCAATTAGTTGTACTTTCTGCTTGCGAAACAGCGAGAGGAGATATTACCACAGGAGAAGGAGTTTATGGGTTAAGACGTGCGTTAGTTATTGCAGGAAGTGAAAGTCAATTAATTAGTCTTTGGAAAGTGTCAGATGGCGCAACCAAAGACTTAATGATTAACTATTACAAACGCTTACAAAAAGGAGAAGGACGCACCGAAGCATTAAGGGAATTACAATTAGAAATGATCCAAAAAAATGATAAATATTCCCATCCTTATTATTGGTCAAGTTTTATTCCTTCTGGTGATTGGACATCTATGAAAAATTAAGATAGTAGAGTGGGCAAGAAAGAAAATAATCTAAACCTAATCATAGCAGTAAAATCCTTGCTCAGCTTACAAATTTGGATAATTGTTAACTCAGATGTTAGGGTGGGTTAGACGGCTATAATTTAGGTTCTCACAGAACTATAACAATCCGTCGTAACCCACCATTTTAGTTAAGATGCTATACTTAAATAACCATTGAATTTATTATTAAGTTGTAGTTAAAAAGAGGAAAATAAGATTATGTCAACCATAACAGAAAATGACATCAAAGAATTAAAAGGCTTTATTGTAGAACAATTTAAAGAAGTTAATCAAAAGATAGATAAATCTTCTGAACAAGTTAATAAGAGGATAGATAAACTATCTGAAGATGTTGATAACAAAATAGACAAACTGTCTGAAAATCTTCATAAGGAAATAAAACAACTTTCTAAAGACTTTGATGGTAAAGTAGCCAAACTCTCAGAAGACGTTAATAGCCTAAGAGTTGAGGTAGCAAATGTCAAAGGAGAATTAACAGGAGTTAATAAAAGACTTGATAGTTTAGATTTTACCAATCGCACTATTTTTGTTGCTATTGTCACAGCATTAATGGCAGGATTAGTCAAGTTATTTTTACCAAACTTTACTAGCTAATTATGGATTATTTTACACTGAGAAGGTGGGCAAATCAGAAACTTATAGCAGTTCCCATACTTGTGAGGTACAAACTCTTCTAGTTCTAGGAGTTAGGAGTTCGGGAGTTAAGGAGTTGAATATTAAGTGTACCTCATGAGTCCAGGAAATGCTATATCTTAGCTGTTCATCATGTATAAAATTTTGCCCACCCTACAAAACTAGCTAATTTTTAATTATTGTACACTATTTAAAACTATGAATAAATTACTATTACAATTATATTATTTTCCTTTATTACTAATCTTTATAACCCTTAATTTTCCTCTAAAAACTCTAAGTCAATCTGTCGCTGTTCATACCATTTTTGAAGTCAAAGGAAAGGTTAATGTCAAAAAAGAACAATGGAAAAATTATAAACCTGCTGCTGTTGGAGATCACCTAACTGGAAATGATGAATTAGACATTGCAACTAATAGTTCTGTTAGAATTTATTGTAGTAATACTGATAAGCCAACAGTTAAACCAGGAAAACATAATATCTCTAGTATTTGTCCTACTGGAAACCCTGTTATTCGCTTACCTAATAGTAATAATGATACCCTTCGTACCGATGGAAAAACAGAAGACTATTTAGCAACATTACCTTATATTATTACTCCTCGTGAATCTTATATTTTGACAAATACTCCTTTGTTACGGTGGAATGCTGTTCCAGGTGCAACCAATTATACTGTAAACATTGATGGAATTAACTGGGAAACTGAGACAAACAAAACTGAAATTATCTATTCTGGTGAAACCCCTTTAAAACAAAGAAGACGCTATCGCATAACCATAGAAACTGATAATGGAAAATCATCAACAAGTGATGCAGTTGTCGGGTTTACCATATTGGATGAAGAGACAAGAAATATTATTTTAGAAGCTAAAAAGACCATTGGAGAACAAGAATTATCACCAGAAGAAAAGGGATTAATTTTAGCGCAGTTATATCGAGGTTATGAATTATATACAGATGCAATTGAAGTATTAGAAGAATTGGTTAAACAAGAAAGTCAAATTGTTGCCGTTTATCAACTTTTAGGAGATAGTTATCTTACAACAGGATTACCTCATTTCGCCAAGAAACCTTATGAAAAAGCGTTAGAATTAGCCATAGGAAAAGAGAACTTATCAGTCAAAGCGAATACCCAAAAAGGATTAGGAGAAAGTTATTATAGTTTAGGGAATACAGATGGTGCAGTACAGTGGTTAGAAAAAGCAAAAACAAGTTATGAAGAGTTAGGAGATAGTCCGCAAGTTCAGGAATTAGATGAAACCATTAATCGTATTTTAGGAACACAGTAGGGTGGGTAAATCAGAGATTTATCTTAACCATTCATAATGTAGACAACTTTGCCCACCTTACAAAAGATTTTGTTGATTTTCCTTTAAACAATAGTCTTTTAGGGCTTATAATAGATTTAAGTTAAAGTATAAACTTCTCTACCTTTATAAAACCATGCAACCTTTTACCAATAACAACCAGCAACCAATATCTAAACAAAATAATTCCTCATCCCATCGTCCCCTGTGGCAAATGATTGTCGAATTAGGTGAAGAAATTCCCGAAGAAGAATGGGAAAAAGTTTCATCAGATGCGTCAATGAATTATAAGAAATATCTGTATGGAGTTTACAATGTCATATAGTCAATTTACTAGCTTAGAAATGATTGAGACTAATTTTGGTGTAACTATTGCCGATAGAATCAATCTTTTTGCTAATACTCCTACAGCAGAACCAAGTGATTTTATTAAACAAACCCTACAAGAAAATTTAGCTTTAGCATTGGCAATTAATACAGAAAAAGCTCGTTCAGAATTAATTGTAACACCTATTTTAGTTGAATTAAGAAAACAATTTAACTATCAAATTAGCTTATTTTCAGGAAAAGAATTTAATGTTGACACAGAGAAAGGGTTAACAGGATTTTGTGATTTTTTAATTAGTCAATCTCCTGAACAATTATTAATTAAAGCTCCTGTTGTTGCTTTAGTAGAAGCCAAAAATGATAATATTCAAGCAGGTTTGCCGCAATGTATGGCTGAAATGATTGCTGCTCAAACTTTTAATGAAAGAAGAAATAATAATATCTCTCAAGTTTATGGGGTGGTTACAACAGGAACAAACTGGAAATTTTTACAGCAACATGATACAGTCATCGAAGTCGATTTAAACGATTATTTTATTAATAATCTCAGTCAAATATTAGGAATTCTGAAATATATGATTGCTCATGATTTATAATTAATCAAAGATAATTACACAATGGATAAAGATAAACTCATAAAATATCGTCAAGCCGTGCAAACTTTGTTAAGTCGCTATGTCGCAGAAGATGTTACCAGTAGATGGTAGGGTGGGCAAATCAAAGATTTATATTAATTACTCATAATGTAGAAAACTTTGCCCACCTTACAAAATTAGTTAATAAACGGCCTTATACTAATTATGGTAAAACGACTAATTCTATTTTAGGGAGTTAGTAAAGATGAAAGTTAAGTCTTGGATAACTGCTACGATGTTTGTACGGAGGAAAAATAGTGTCGGCTCAAGATATTTTTCATAGTACAGTAAGGCGAGCATTAGAAAAAGAAGAATGGGTAATTACAGCAGATCCTTTAAAATTAAAATTTGGAGGTATTAATTTTCAAGTTGATCTAGCAGCAGAGAGACTGTTAGAAGCAGAGCGAAATGGTGAGAAAATAGCTGTAGAAATTAAAAGTTTTCTTAATGCTTCTGCCATCACTGATTTTTATGCTGCTTTGGGTCAATTCTTGAGTTATCGGTTAGCACTTTCTACCATTGAACCCGATCGCTTATTATATTTAGCAATTCCTCTAGACGCTTTTGATACATTTTTCCAGAGGGAGTTTACTCAAATAGCAATTAAACACTATCAAGTTCCACTTATTATTTATGATCCAGTCAAGGAGGTAATTACACAATGGATAAAGATAAACTTATAAAATATCGTCAAGCAGTGCAAACTTTGTTAAGTCGCTATGTCGCAGAAGATGTTACCAGTGAAGACGTAGAAGTACAATTAATATGTGATGTAGAACGAGATCATTATCAGTGGATGAATGTGGGATGGGAAGGTTTAAAGCGAGTTTACTACTCCATTGTTCATTTTGATATTCGTGATGATAAAGTTTGGTTGCAACAAAATTTAACGGAATTGAATCCAGCCGAGGATTTAATTGCAATGGGTGTCAAAAGAGAGGATATTGTTTTAGGATTACAACCCCCTTATAAACGGCCCTATACTAATTATGGTAAAACCACTAATTCTATTTTAGGGAGTTAGTAAAGATGAAAGTTAAGTCTTGGATAACTGCTACGATGTTTGTAGGGATGATAGGGTTATGGGGAGTGATGTTAAACCCTACAATAGCACAGGTAATTTCTCAGGTTTCGGCGGAAGATCAAGCAGCATTAGAAGAAGCAAGAAGATTAACTGAGCAAATTGTTAAGTTATATCAACAGGGAAAGTATGATGAGGCATTTCTCTTAGCAGAAAAAGCTTTAGCTATTTTTAGACAACAATTAGGAGACAGTCATATTGAGATTGCACCAAGTCTCAACAATTTGGCTAGACTGTACGAGTCCCAAGGAAGATATGCAGAAGCCGCACTTCTATACGAACAAGCCTTAGCTATCTACAAACAGCAATTAGGAGAGAATCATCTCGATACTGGCATCGGTTTCAACAATTTGGCAGGACTTTACGAGTCCCAAGGAAGATATGCAGAAGCCGAAGTTCTCCATCAAAAAGCTTTAGCTATTTTTAGACAACAATTAGGAAGCAACCATTTCAATACCGCCATCAGTCTCAACAATTTAGCCTACCTTTACTACTCTCAAGGAAGGTACACGGAAGCTGAACCTCTCTACCAACAAGCCTTAGCTATCTTTAAACAACAATCACGAGATAATCATCCCGATACTGCTTTCACTCTCAGCAATTTGGGATTACTGTACTACTCTCAAGGAAGGTACGCAGAAGCTGAACCTCTTTACAAAGAAGCTTTAGCCATCAGAAAACAACAATTAGGGGATAATCATCCTGATACCGCTACGAGTCTCAACAATTTGGCGTTACTCTACAAATATCAAGGAAGGTACGCAGAAGCTGAACCTGTTTACAAAGAAGCTTTAGCCATTACAAAACAACAATTAGGGGATAATCATGCTGATACCGCTACAAGTCTCCACAACTTGGCGTTACTTTACCACTCTCAAGAAAGGTATGCTGAAGCTGCACCTCTCCTTGTAGAAGCTTTAACCATTAGGATAGAACAATTAGGAGTCAATCATCCCGACACCATTAACACTATCAACAATTTCACGGCATTTTACGACTCTCAAGGAAAGTACGCCGAAACTGAACTTCTCTACCAACAAGTTTTAGCCATCAGAAAACAACAATTAGGGGAAAATCATCCTGATACCGCTACGAGTCTCAATAATTTAGCATACCTCTACTACTCTCAAAAAAAATACACTAAAGCTGAAGCCCTCTGGCAAGAAGCTTTAACTATCAGAAAACAACAATTAGGAGACAATCATCCCCAGATTGCCTCCAATTTTAACGACTTGGCTACACTTTACCAGTCTCAAGAAAATATTTCTCAAGCAGTTGACTATCTAACCCAGGGAATTGCTGTAGAGGAATACAACATTTCAGAAAACCTAAACATTGGCGATGAGAAACAGAAACGAGATTATATGAGTACCATTTCAGGAACAACTGATCGGGTTATTTCTCTTAATCTTCAATCTGCACCCAATAATCCCCAAGCAACTCAACTAGCACTGAAAACTATCTTAGAACGAAAAGGACGAATTTTAGATGTTTCAACCAATAGCTTACAAATCCTTCGACAACGTACTGATGACCCCGAAAGCCAACAATTATTAACACAACTGATTGAAGTTCGGACACAACTATCTAACCTTACTTTTACCCCTGTGGATAAGTTTCCTTCTCCTGAAGTTTACCGTCAACTCTTAACAGAAGTTCAAACAAAAGCAAAAAACCTTGAAGATAAAATTAGTCGCCGTAGTGCAGAATTTCGTCAACTTTCTCAACCTATTACCCTCGAAGGGATTCAACAACAAATTCCTGAAAATTCTGCTTTAGTTGAAATTATGCGTTATCGTCCTTTTAATGCTAAAGATGACAGTTTTGGGACTTCTCGTTATGCAGTTTATATCCTTTTTCCTAATGGTGAAATCAAAGCTAAAGACTTAGGAGAAGCTGAACCCATTGACAATGATTTAATTTACTTCCGTGATAATTTACGAGATAGACAAACCCCGATTGAACAAGTTAAAGAATCATCTCGTGAACTCGATGCTAAATTAATGCAATCGATTCGAGAATTATTAGCTAATACGAAAACTATTTTATTGTCTCCTGATGGCGCATTAAATTTAATTCCCTTTGAAGCTTTAGTTACAGAAAATAATAAATATTTAATTGAAGAAAATTATCAGATTACTTATCTCACATCTGGACGAGATTTATTGCGCCTTAAAGAAAAATTTGCCAGTGAACAACCTCCCCTTATTCTTGCTGATCCAATCTATAATAAAGAAGGGGAAGAATTCGCCTTAAACCCTTCCACTGATCAACTTCGTTCTTCCGCATTTTGTGAAAGGGGAACCAGAAATTTTCCCCGTCTTGATGGAACTGAAGAAGAAGGCAAACAAGTAAAACAATTATTTCCTCAAGCTACTATTGTAACCGGTTCTCAGGCAACAGAAAACGTCTTAAAACAAGTGAAAAGACCCGAAATTTTGCATATTGCAACTCATGGTTTTTTCTGTCCAACCAATAATAATGATCAATCGCCCCAAAGCTATGAGAATCCTTTATTAAAATCTGGGTTAGTGTTAGCAGGAGTTAAAGTTAATGAAAGTGCAGGAGATGATGGTGTTTTAACCGCTTTAGAAACCACTGCGTTAAACTTAGTTGGAACCAAATTAGTTGTCCTTTCTGCTTGCGAAACGGGAAGGGGAGATATTACCACAGGAGAAGGAGTTTATGGGTTA
>JASJDW010000169.1 GCA_030064955.1 Crocosphaera sp. | reverse complement strand
TTAGCAGCAGAAGTCTTGACAATTGCTGTAATTTGTGTGGGAAATTGAGACAAATCTGGAGTGGCTAAATCAATCTTATTAATGACTAAAATAACGGGACGATGTTGAATCGGTTGATAAATTTCACTGTCTTGGTTAGTCCATCCTCTCGTCCCATCAACGGTGAGTAAAATGAGATCCGCTTGACTGGCCGCTAAACGCGATCGCTCAACGCCGATCTTTTCCACTTGATCCGTTGTCTGGCGAATACCGGCAGTGTCTAAGACTTGGATGGGAATACCACCTACCACTAACTGGGACTCAACCACATCCCTGGTGGTTCCGGGTAAGTCAGTAACAATGGCGCGATCGCTACGACTCCAGGCATTCAATAAGCTTGATTTTCCCACATTGGGACGACCGACAATAGCCACTTTCAAGCCATTACGTAATAATTCTCCTTGTTCGGCTGTGTTTAAAATGCTCTCAACCTGCTCTAAAATCGTCTCTAAGCCCTGAGAAATGGCTTTTTCATCTAAAGGAGGTAAATCTTCTTCAAAGTCAATTCTCGCTTCAATTTCGGCGAGAATATCTAGGCAATGGTGGCGTAATTTTTGGATCGGTTGGGCTAGTTTCCCCTGTAACCCGGCTAAGGCCAGTTGAGAAGCTTGAGGCGATCGCGCCCCTACTATCTCACTGATACTTTCCGCTTGGGTCAGATCAATTCTACCATTGAGAAAAGCCCGCAGGGTAAATTCTCCGGGTTGGGCTAAAATTGCTCCCTGTTCTAAACATAACTGTAGCACCTGTTGCACCGGCATAATGCCTCCATGACAGTGAAACTCAACCACATCTTCACGGGTGTAGGAACGAGGAGCTAACATAATCAATAGTAAGGCTTCATCAATGACCTGTTGGCTTTCGGGATGACTAATGTAACCGTAAAGCAGACGATGGGACTGCCATTGTTGCTTTCCTGGGGCAATAAATAAGGTTTGAGCGATAGTTAGGGCTTTATTTCCGGATAAACGGATGATACCAATACTGCCTTGTTGGGGAACAATAGCTGTGGCGATCGCTGCAATGGTTTCTCCTTGGGTTATAATTTTTGTCATAACTTTGACCCAATTTTATTAAATGGCTGAAAAGGATAAAAATTCAGGGAATCAAACCCAAATTATTGTCGCTTTAATTGGTTTAGTGGGGGTAGTGAGTACGGCTTTATTTAGTAATTGGGATAAAATTTTTCCCGTCAGTGACTCTCAACAGTTTAGTTTACCTTCTTCTTCCAATTCTCAGCAAACTCCTAAAAAATATGCAGTTTTAGAAACTTTTTTGGCTGCTAAAAGATTCAAGGAAGCTGATCAAGAAACGAGAAAGATTATGCTAGAACTAACGAATCGTGAAAGTGAGTCTTGGATTGATAGAAGTAGTATAGAAAAGGTTTCTTGTCAAGAGATTCGTACCCTTGATCAACTCTGGAAACAGTACAGTAATAATCAATTTGGCTTTACGGTACAAAAAGCTATTTTTCGATCCATAGGAAATACAGAAAGGTTTGGGGACGCAGTAGGATGGCGTGAAAATGGCAATTGGTTAACCACTAATGAGCTTAATTATAGTTTAGATTCCCCTCAAGGTCATCTGCCTTCTACTTCTAGAGACGGAAGTTTAACAGGAGGTTGGTTAGTTTGGTTTTTCTTATCTGATGCTTCGTCAAAAGTTGCTAATTGCATTAACTAAAATCATTGCCTAAAAATGTCTATGTTTAAAGAAGAAAAACCCTTAGAAGGAGAGTCCTTAATTAAAGAAGTGTGTCGCCGTTTCGAGTAGCTAGAAGTTTGGGACAGTGGCATAGCTATAAAAATTTCCTCCCCACCCTCCCCACTCATTCAAATCATATTAGGTCAGAGCTTTGGTACACTAGAATTTGGCCACCGATCGCAACATACAAAAATACTATGAAAATTTCCGTTAACTGGCTGCGGGAACTCGTTAACGTCACCCTCACCCCCGAAGCATTAGCCGATCTTTTGACCATCGCTGGGTTAGAAGTAGATGAAATTGAAGATCGTCGTCAATGGGCCGATGGGGTTGTGATCGGTAAAATTATAGACCGTCAACCTCACCCCAACGCTGATAAATTAAGCGTCTGTCAAGTAGATATTGGTCAAGAAACTCCTTCTACTATTGTTTGTGGGGCCCCCAACGCTAAAGCCGATATTTACGTTCCTGTCGCCACATTGGGAACCTATTTACCTAAAATTGACCTAAAAATTAAATCAGCAAAACTGCGAGGGGTGAAGTCTGAAGGGATGATCTGTTCCTTAGCAGAAGTGGGACTGGCCAAAGAATCGGCTGGTATTCACATTTTTACTGAAGATAACTTAAAATTAGGCACAGATGCTCGACCTTTGTTGGGCTTAGATGATGTTATTTTAGATATCACTCCCACTGCTAACCGGGCCGATGCCATGAGTATGATCGGTGTTGCTAGGGAAGTTGCAGCGTTGACAGGTGGCAAGTTAAACCTTCCTCAACCCCCTCAAACCCTTTTACCCGATGAACAAACTTATCCTTTAACCGTAGAAGTCAGCGACGGAAATGCGTGTCCCACTTACATCGGAACTGTCATAGAAGGGATAAAAATTGCACCGTCTCCTGAGTGGTTACAGCAACGGTTAGAAGCGGCCGGCGTTCGTCCTATTAACAATGTAGTAGATATCACCAACTTAGTGTTATTAGAATGGGGTCAACCCCTTCATGCTTTTGATCTCCAGAAGTTAGAAACCGTCTCAGGAAGCAAAGATCATTTAACCATTGGAGTAAGGTTTGCTAGAGAAAAAGAAACCCTCAAAACCCTCGATGGACAAGAAAGACAGTTAAACCCAGTTAACTTACTCATTACCGCTAATGATACCCCTGTTGCCCTTGCTGGTGTCATGGGAGGAGAAGACACAGAAGTTGCTGACGAAACGAAAAACATCCTTTTAGAAGCAGCTTTATTTGAACAAGTCACCATTCGTCGTTCCTCTCGCAGTCAAAGTTTACGCAGCGAAGCATCCGCAAGATATGAACGAGGAATTAATCAATCTGAGTTAGAATTAGCTTGTCAACGGGCGATCGCTTTGATTACGGAGTTAGCAGGAGGAACCCCTGTGACTCAACAAACCAGTGATCATCGTCCGGATCGATCGGGTGAGTCCATTGAGTTACGCCTTGATCGCATCCATCATGTCTTAGGCCCTGTAGAAAAAGACGGTCAAAAGACCAATATTGCAGCAGAAGATGTAGAACGTATTTTAGAGGACTTATGCTGTAATTTAACCCCCATAGACGGAGACAATACGGTTTGGTCTGTAACTGTTCCTTCCTACCGTTATCGTGACTTAGAACGAGAAATTGACCTCATCGAAGAAGTGGCCCGTCTCTATGGGTATGATCGCTTCTGTGATGAACTTCCTGACAAAACCGAAGCGGGGGGACTTTCCATTGAATATCAAACCCAACGCAGAGTAAGAGAAGTGTTTAGAGGAGTCGGTTTAACGGAATTAGTGCAGTATTCCCTGGTTAAACCCGAAAAAGCAGAAGTCGTTTTAAGTAACCCCTTATTTGCTGAATATTCCGCCTTAAGAACCAATCTTTTAGACGGCATCATCGACGCATTTTCCTATAACCAGTCCCAAGGAAACGGTGCATTAAATGGCTTTGAAATAGGACGTATTTTCCGCAAGATTGACGGAGAAATCGCAGAATGGGATAATATAGCTGGTATTATGGGGGGAGATTTATTACCCCAAGGTCGTTGGACAAGAAGTGGTAAACTTAACCCCATGACCTGGTATGAAGCCAAAGGTATCTTAGAAAGCGTTTTTCAACGGTTAGGGGTATCGGTAGAGTATCAACCAGACAGTGAAGACGAACGGTTACACCCTGGAAGAACCGCCTCTTTATGGTTAAATGGTGAAAGATTAGGTACTTTTGGGCAAATTCATCCCCAACTGCGACAAAACAAAGACTTAATGGATGAAGTTTATGTCTTCGAGTTAGATTTTCGTTGTCTATCAAAAGCTCTTAACCAAGATAACTTATTAACCCCTCATTTTGAACTGTATTCAACCTATCCCGCAGTAGAGAGAGATTTAGCCTTTTTTGCTGCTTTAGATGTTTCCGTTGCAGACTTAACTAAGACAATGAATAAAGCTGGAGGGAAACTATTAACCGGAGTCGAATTATTCGATGATTATCAAGGGAAAAACGTTCCCGACGGACAAAGAAGTTTAGCCTTCAGTTTAGCTTATCGTTCAGGCGATCGCACTTTAACTGATGAAGATGTCGAACCCGTTCATGATAAGATTCGTCAAGCTTTAGTTAAACAGTTTGATGTTACTTTACGTAGTTAAAAAAGCTTATTGTAGGGTGGGTTAGACGGCTATAATTTTATTTCTAATTGAAAAACATAACTATCCGTCGTAACCCACCAATTTAGTAACTTAAAGATTATTCAGAATTCTTATTTTGACTTTTAATATCTGAATTATTGATATCTGTTTCACTTTCTGTCCAATCTTTTGCAAATGCCTCTATAATTGATAAATAAGGATGATCTAAGATATCTGCAAAAGCAGCAAGAGTTCCGACTTTTGCTGCATCGATCACTCTTTGTTTTAACGGTTTATCTTGTTCTATCGTTTCAATTGTTTTAGCAGCAATAGATAAATCTTTATTAGTTAAATTTTTAGTTGTTTCTGGTACATTATGTTTAATTTCTTCAATTAATTTTGCTTCAAGAATTGGTATGTCTTTAATATCCGAATCTGTGGTATTTTGAGAAACTGTTTCAATAATTTTTTTGATTTCTGCTGCAACTTCTTCAAGATTTTTATCTGACGAATAATGAGTATTACCACTATTTTGATATATAGTTGATCCAGTATAATTATAGTGATGATGAGTTTCTATTTTTGAATAAGGTATTTTAACATCATAATTCGTAGTATTAGCATCTTTTTTTAAGAAATCAATAGCCACAATTATCAGTAATCCAATAATTACTACTAAAAATCCTTGTATATCTTGAGAAATATCAGGACGAGTCAATACATTAATTAAATAAATAGCAGAAGCAAGTAAACTAAAACCGATCAATAGATTTTTACTTTGAGTCTTTTTAGATTCATCTAAATTATCATTTTTATTGACTGTCATTTTAATATTCCTCTTATCAATTTTGATTTTCTTCAGAATTAGATGGGGGTAAATTCTTGTTAGTTTTTGTTAGATAATCTCCAAAACTTTTTAATAAACCTGAAACATCTGAGGGTGAGTATTCGAGAAGCTTAACTAAACCAAGTAAAATAAAAAATATACCAACATATACAGTGTGCGATAGTGTACCAATAATATCAAGACCAATTAATCCAGAACCCATGACAACACTTAACAAACTACCTAATTTTAATCTAGATTCTTTAGTTTTTTGTAAGTCACGTTGATATTGATTATTTTTTGATGTTTCTATTTGATATTCTAACTCAGCCCTCATCGCTAAGAACTTTCTCTTTTCCTCTAGAGTTTTAGCCGATGCAATACTCTGAGCAATATCCTGCTTAATTATATCAATATCCGACGATGGTTGAGCATATGGAACAATAGAACCACTATTCTCAGATTCATTAGTATTAGATGGTTGACTTGCAGTCATTACATTGATTTTATTTTAGCTAAACCTTAACGCAAGATTTTCTAAGATTATTATACAGTCCGATATCATCTTGGATCATAAATTTATTTTTTGCGGAGTTTGCTCACTTTCTATTGTTCTACACAGTGTATTTTTGGGCAATACATATAAATCAATATCTATTTCTGCATTAATTTGATGACTTTTATTAATAATTTCTTTATCTAAATGAATTGTGGGAATTTCTCCATCAGTATAAATAACACAACTAATTTCTATATCATAATGATAAGCTATTTCTTGAAGGCTCTCCCAAACAGGTTGTAATTGGTAAAACAATGATTTAAAATGAGATTCAAGGTCATTATCTTTGCTTAATTTAGAGTCAAGAACCCATCCATTATGTTTTCTCGTTAAAGTTGTTTTAGGATTAATACGATCCCCTATTTTCCAAGTTTTTGTCGGAATGATTTTTAATTTATTGGTAATATTTTGAGGATCACAGTTGAATTCTGTTATAGTTAAAGAAGCTAAAATTTCTAATGGCATTTTCTTTCTGTCCTTAAAATTCATTAATATTTAGTCCTGTTGGTTCACCTAGACCGATTCCTCCTTTTAACTTAATATAGATGTTTCCTTCTTCATCTTTATATAAATCTTTCTTAGAAGCATTCTTTCCTCCTTTGAGATCATGAATATCCATGCCACTTTGTTTAAGTTTAGCAATTTCATAAGGATTGAGTAATTTATCTTGTTTCCAATTACGGTTTGATGTCATTACATCATCCTTTTTTATTTGGATAATCTTCTTGAGTCTATTTTAATTAGTTGATGATATATTGAATAAGTGCAGTTTTTGAAATATCAATATCCGACGATAGTTAAGCGTATGGAACAATAGAACCAGTATTCTCAGGTTGATTCGTATCAGGTGATAGACTTTCAGTCATTACATTGATTCTATTTTAGCTAAACCTTAACTCAAGATTTTGTAAGATTATTATAATATGGTATAGTCAAAAAAATGCTTAAATAATTCGATATTCGTTGTCTTATCCTATTTTTGATAGTTTGAAATTATGCCGAAATACATTTTATTTGGTAGCTATTGCGAAAATGCCTTAGAAAAAAGAACCCCTTACCGGCAAGAGCATTTAGAGGGTTTACAAAAGCAAAAAGAGACAGGTATTTTAATTACCATTGGACCGACTAAAGATAATACAAAAGTTTTCGGAATTTACGATTCAGAAAATGTAGAAAAAGTCAAGGAATTAATCGAAAATGATCCCTATTGGAAAAATGGGATTTGGACAGATTACGAAATAAAAGAATGGATACAAGCTTTTTAAGAAATTGAATATATAGTAATTCTCTCATTTGTGACTTGCTTTTGATTCTTGTAGTGCAAACCCAAATCCTTAAAAATTGATTAATTTTCAGAGTGATTTTTAGAATCAATAGTCAATCTAGTAATTGTCACTCCCGTTCACTCAAAATTCATAACCTTTGTAATACTTCTATGAAAAGTGGAACTCCCTTCCCTTTAAATCGGTCAACAGAAAGCGATGAATGGGATTGTTTTTCGCTATTATTCTATCAAACCGCCAATATAACTCTATAGTTGAAACCATGAAAATATCTAGATTACCCCTAAAACTAGCCACTTTAGCCACCGTTACCTTCAGTAGTTTAATTTCTTTCAATCTTCCTGTTAAAGCCTCTACCTTTAGTGAAACAGCGTTAGATCAAAGTAGCGTTATTGCCGTTGCTAGACCCTACGGAGAGGGAAAATATGACCTTTTAGTGATTGAGCAAATTCCTGAGAAACAAGACTGTTGGGCAGAAAGTGGTTCAAATCCTGTGTTAATTGACCCCTTATTACTCAATTTTGACTTTACTGGTATTTGTCGTCGTTCTACAGATAGTAATGGCTATTCTATTCGTCTTGATGGTAATGATCTTGGTTTAGACTATTTATTGCGTCTGGTTCCCCGTGGTGGAGAATTAGTGTTAGTGGGAACCCCTAGAACGCCTGGTTACACTGAAATTGTCCTCGGTAGTACCAAAGGAATGGCCCAAGGGTTCATGAAAGTTCAGCTTTATCCTGGTTGGCAGTTTACCAAACGGACTTATGAAGAAAAAGTATTAGGTCATTTCTATTTTAGCGGTTCTCAAGCTGCGATCGCTGCCGGTGGAGATCTTCCCGATACTCTTCCAGCAACCACCAACCCCGTGACCCCTCCTGAACCTACTTTTAGTGATATTGGTAACAACATTTACCAACCTCAAATTACTGAAGCGGTTAGCATGGGCTTAGTTTCTGGGTTTGATGATGATACCTTCCGTCCCGATCAACCTGTGACCCGTGAACAATTAATTTCTATGGCAGTTGATGCTATTGGAACGGTTTATAAAGTGGATTTAGATGCTACACCAGAACGAGATGTTGTCGCCTTCAAAGATGTAGATAGTTCCCGTTGGAGTGCGAAGAAAATTAAATGGGCGCAGTGGAATTTCCTTAATGTTGGTAACCCTAATAACACCCTACAACCCAGTGAAACCATTAGTCGGGCTGAGTTAATCGATACCATGCGTCGTATGGCTATTCATCTGAAAAATCAGTTAGACTTACCACAGGAATTACAACAAACCCAAGAACCCATTGCTTTTTCTGATACTTCTAATAGTTGGGCTGACGGAGTCATTACTGAAATGTCTGGTTATTGTGGTGTAGCAACCCCTCTCAATGAGGAGGGCAATGAGTTTGCCCCCGAACAAAAAGCAACCCGTGACTACACTGCGGCCGCTATGGTACGGGTGTTAGAATGTGTCAAAGCAGAAGCCGAACAAGCAGCGCAACAAACTCAAGAAGTAGAAACCGTTGAGGGAAATCAGGTTAAGGAAAATCAGCTTGAGGAAAATCAGCAGTAACTAAATAGTTAAATAGTTACCAGTGACCCGTTACGAGTGGTTGCTGGTAACATTTATTTCCTTTAGTAATTAAACGTCATTTGCCTTTTGATTAATCAAAATTAGAGAACAATTAATCTAAAAATTCTAGTTAATTATTTCATGTAAACAGAGATTAGAATCATAGTTTTACTCCTGTCTCCTGCTTCGCCCGAAGGGCTGTTAAAGATTGGATTTTTCTCCTCATGAAATCTTGAGAGGTTCTCGCACTAAACGAATATATAAATGTTTAAAGGTAGAACGAATGACCCTGGGAAGTCCAAAATCAATGGGTATTGTTTGATCAGATAATCGCCAATCGTTGATTTGTAACTCACTGGGATGAGATAAGGGAAACTGTATGTCTGCAAGATCACTGGTTAACCCTAAGCGTTTTTGGGCAACATAGGTAGGGATTGATAGAGGCGATACTTTTAAGATTTCAATTAAAGCGCAATCTAAGGCAAAAACGTCCGCAGAAGCCCCCAAAATACCTAATTCTCTTGGTTCTCCGTTACTCGGCCCGTTTCCTTCATGACCCATAATACCATCGATAATCGTTAAATTAGGAGCGATCGCTTTAGCTGTCTCCACTAACATTTCCCCAAAACGGTTGGCATCTTTTCCGGCTTCCATATGCCACCAAGCTTTCATTTTACCAGGGACACAGCCAAATAAATTTTTAACCCCCAAGGTCAAAGTTAACTGAACATGAGATTTAACTTTAGGGAGGTTGATCACTACATCCGCATCCATTGCTTCTTTTGACAAACGCAAATGATTAAAATTATCGTTATCAGGGGTGTAACGTTGACCCCGAAATTCTACTACTTCTAAGCCCAATTCTTCTATAATTGATCCGTAACCATTGGCGAGAGCAACCCCACGGGCTGATCCAAAGGCAGGACTATCTCCTAAAAAGGGTGTTCCCCCTGCTTCTTTGACCAATTGAGCAACACAATCAACGATCTCAGGGCGGGTAACACATTCTTTAGTAGGACGACTTCCAGTTAATAAGTTGGGTTTTAGTAACACTCTTTGTCCTGGTTGAACGAAAGATTTGATTCCTCCCAATGGTTCTAAAAGTTGTTCCAAAGAGGCTTTTAGTGAAGGGCGATCGTAGGAATAGGCTGATAGTAAACTGACTTTAGACATCGTAGTAACTCTTACTGCTAGTATGGGCAATGATTGCTCCCTGGGACTAATTTATACCAATTTCCTAAAGTCTGGCTACACATTTCCGTAGAGGTCAACGGCCGTTGACCCCTACAATATCAACATCTGTACTCTAAGTTGATGAAAAGGGTATTACAAAGGAACCTACTAATTATATTAAAGTAAATAACCGTAAACTTGAAGCTCATCATAATTGGAAAATATTGAGTGATTTCTGTGATAAAACGTAGCAATAGTAATATATTTTCATACCATAAAGTTTTGTGTAAATTACTTGACGAATAATAATTAATAAAATAAACAATAAATATACTCTTCTTCTAGCAACAACTGAATAATCAATCCTTAAAACTATCTAAAAATAACCTAATTATTAGGAAAGTAATGTTATTATCGAATCCAATTATTTTGTAGGAGTTGATAGTTAGGACTAAATTTTATGAACAATTTATCATCCGACCACAATAAAACAGTACAAGCCATTTTCAATGACTATCAAGAACAACTTTCTATATGTCTAACAGAGATAAAAAAGGTTATTACCTTATTAGATACACCGATGGTGGTTACTGGGAATGAACAACAATTATCAGACAAAATCGCTTTAGCGAATCATATCATTACCAAAACCACTTACAGACTAGAAAGACTGGAACAATATAGTCAATTATTGCAAGGTCAAACCCATCTTACTGAGTTAGAAAATTACGGAGAAATCCGAGAATTATTAGGCTATCAGTTAGAAAAAATTAGGAAAAAAACCCAAGAATGGCAATATACTGCTTAACGTTAACGGTAGAGGCAACTGCCTCTACTAAAAAATTCTAATGGCTGCCTATCTTATCCAAAGCATCAGGCTCATCATGGATTGCTAATCGTTCCAAAAGGGTTGCACTGGCTTCATTTAAACCAATTAATTCTACTTCTATCCCTCGTTTACGATAGCGCAATACCACTTTATCCACTGCATCTACTGCGGAATGATCCCATAAATGGGCATGGGTTAAATCTACAATAACTCTCTCTAATTTTTCACGGAAATCAAACGCACTTAAAAAGCTATCCACGGACACAAAAAATACGTGGCCATTCACACTATAAATACGTTCTTTTCCTCCTTCTTTCAAGTACGAATCTACGTGAATTAAATTAGCAATTTTCCGACTAAAGAAAATGGCACTCATCGCTACCCCAATTAACACCCCAATGGCTAAATTATGAGTTAACACAGTAATTAAAACAGTGGTAATCATAACCGCTGTTTCATTTTTAGGAACTTTACGAATATTAATGATAGAACCCCAGTTAAAGGTACTAATAGAAACCATGATCATCACTGCTACTAATGCAGCCATGGGAATTTGTTCAACCCATTTTCCAAAGACAATAATAAAAATAAACAGAAAAATACCTGCACTGAGGGTAGATAGTCGGGCCCGTCCCCCGGAACGAATATTAATGATAGATTGACCAATCATGGCACATCCAGCCATTCCTCCGAAAAATCCAGTGACAATATTAGCGGTTCCTTGGGCTAAAGCTTCTTGGTTTTTATTACTGGAAGTATCGGTTAAATCATCGATGACATTAGCGGTTAAAAAGGATTCTAGTAACCCCACCAAAGACAAGGCTAAGGCATAGGGTAAAATAATCTCTAAGGTTTCAAAATTAAAAGGAACCTGGGGAATGCCAAAAATGGGTAAATTGGTGGGTAAAGATCCTTCATCCCCAACCGTACGAATGTCCCATTTTCCTATCCAAGATGCAACCGTAATGATGATAATAGCCACTAAAGGAGAAGGAATGAGGGTTGTTAGTCTTGGTAATCCGTAAATAATGGCTAATCCTACCGCAACCATAGCATAAACTAGGAAAGAAGTTCCCTCAAATTGAGGAAGTTGCGCCTGGAAAATGAGGATAGCTAAAGCGTTGACAAACCCGATCATCACTGCTTTGGGGACAAAACGCATTTGGTTGCCCAGTTTGATCCAACCCCAAATTAATTGTAGAATGCCTGTGAGAATGGTGGTAGCAAAGAGGTTTTTCTAGAAGACAAAAACCTGTACAATACTAGACATACCTGTACATAATGTCTAGGATGCACTATAGACCGAATGAATTTGCTGATTTAGCCGGAGTCAGTGTCAAAACATTACATAGATGGGACTCC
>JASJDW010000168.1 GCA_030064955.1 Crocosphaera sp. | reverse complement strand
TATCAGTTATCAGCTATATTCTTATAACACTGTTCGCGCTTAGCCGAAACTTCGCTCTTCTTTACTGCTGAAAGCTGAAGGCTGAATGCTTACATTGTTGAGTTTTTATGTACTGGTGCAATATCTCAGTAAACCTCAATGTGTCATATTATGTCGCGTTGTATCAGTTTTATGTAGCAGATTATCTAGTTTTTGATTTTAGGCTGTTACCTTGTGACCAAGAAGAATATAGAGTTAAAGGAGTTGCCCAGAGATGAACAGTGCATTTGAAAGTCGTGTCTTTGATCTGATTAATCTCGAAAGAGTTGAGAATAATTTAGACCCGTTAAGAATTAACGAGCAATTAGTGATGGCGGCTCAATATCATTCTCAAAGTATGGCTAATGATGATTTTTTTAGCCATCAAGGAATCGATGGTTCTACTCCATTTGAGCGCATCAGGGCTCAAGGTTATTCCTATCAGGCTGCCGGAGAAAATATTGCGGCGGGTTTTGCTACTCCCGAATCAGTGGTACAAGCTTGGATGGGAAGTAGTGGGCATCGTGCCAATATTTTAAGTGAGCATTTTACCGAGATTGGCATTGGACATCACTATAACCCTAATGATCTAGGACTGGTTAATTACTCTCATTACTGGACAGTTAATTTGGGAACCACCTTTTGACCTTGAAAAACTGAGGGCGCAAGCCCCTATTTTCCAAATATGGGGATAAGCCCGACGGCAAGAAGATTGCCTACCGACTTCTTTTTTGATTTTGAATATACTCTTTGATTTTAGCTAATGGTGCGCCTCCAACAGTAGAAACAAAATAACTATTAGTCCACAAAGTAGGGTTATCGGGTTATGGAATGGAACGTTGGCATACTTCCCCATTGCTTCATGCCCATAGCTCGATGGAAACAAGAGATAAAGATAGGTCAGCGTAATAACCAAAACTTTGTACAAATACCCCACGCTAAGTTAATAAACATGCTTGATTATAAGTGTCAATTAGCTGGCATCGAGGTGGTAGTGGTTAATGAAGCTTATACCAGTAAGTGTTCAGCTTTAGACTTTGAACCTATTTGTAAGCAGCATTCGTATTTAGGTAAACGGGTCAAACGTGGGTTGTTCAAGACAGCCAATGGTCAAGTTATCAATGCTGACATCAATGGCAGTCTAAACATCATTAGAAGGTATTCCCCAGAGGCTTTTGATGTCGAGGGGATAGCGAGTTGCGGCGTTCAACCATTAAAGGTTAATCCTTTAGAAAGAGTTGGATAGGACTGACTACATCTGTCCATTCTAACTTTAACGCTAGATCCTCTGGTATTAGGTGGCAACCTCATATTCAGTGTAACCTAACAGATATCTGTCTGTTGGGGAATCCCCTGCGTTCCACCCATGGGGAGTAGTCAAATACTCCTGTTAAATCACAGATTGTAACGGGAGATTCTTGCTTCTTTCAGATTGCCTCGTAACTAGATGCTAATTTCTTAATACCCCCGTCCGACCGACTCCACAAGCTTTTTATGTTTTCTGTTCACTAGGGGTTATTTCTTTTTCGTTACTAAAATAATAGAGAGTCCCGTAACAGCAATCCCAATTAAATTTGAAGACTCTGGTATTTCTACAACAAATTCTTGATTGGTTAATCGAGCGCCGGCGTAGGAAGTAACAGAAACAGCAGTATTGGTAGTTAGTGGATCAGTAACCCAAGTGTTGGTATTATCATTGGTACCTTGACGGGAAGTAATCACGTTGACTCCATCAAAATCGAGTGGAACTAAGTAAAAGTTTCTGCTGTTGATTCCAGGGATAGGAGGAACATCATTTCCGTCAGGATCGATGATTGTCCCAATAACGTTTTCAGGGACGGTAGGAAGTGCATTGATGGCACCATTCATTTGATCAAGAACCAATTCCGCTTGCGGGTCATTTCCCCAAAAACATAACTTGTTACTTTCCCCTAAATCACAAGACGTATCAAAATCAGGGTTAGTGGGATCACCAAAAATATCGTTAAAGGTACCGTATAAAAAGTCTATGCGATAAGTGCTAGTCACCCTAAAGGTGAAATCACTGTCAGGCAATTCCACGCCTTTTTCAATAATTTGTATACCTTCAATACTTGTGACACCAGTGATATCATTACCAAAAAAATCTTGAATTGTACCTAGATTAACGGTAATCGCTTCTGCTGGAGAAACAACCACTGTGCTGAGTAGAGTAGCCACTAAGGGGATAACTTGTTTACATTGGAGCATTTTTTTTAACATTTATTTACGTTTATTTTTCAATTGATAACTTTATTGATGCTAATAGGACACATCGTTATATTTGTATTAAAACTTAGTTAACTGAGAAAAATATCCGTAAAAATGCGTTAGCGTAACAGGAGAACTGATCAACGTTTGGAAGTATACTATGACTGTCGACCAACTACTGTTACTCATTGCTCTATTGAGTCCAGGAATTTTATTATCTGCTTTAGTAATGGGAAGCTTTGCCAAAGGGGGTTAATCCCTAAATAGGGATCTCGTCTAGGGACAAAAGATGATAGGGAATAATCACCCCACTTGTCCCTCGCACTTGATACCCCCCATCCTTAATCCTTTCCTTTATGGTCATAGGATTGATTGGAGGAAATAGAATCTACATTGGATAGATTAGCTTCTAGGTTCTTCCGTTGTTCCATTTGACTGAGGAAATACCCTGTCATCATGGCCGAAGCAAGAAGATTCGCTAAATTTTCTCGATCAGTGGTGACTTGAATGTTAAAATCTCCAGAAGGGAGCATCCCCACTAATCCCTGTACATTCTGCGTAATAATTTGTTGAATTTCAGGACTGGCTGATTGGGCAATGCGCGAGAGGGTATCAGGATGCTGTTGTTGTAGGTATTGGATTAGAGCGTTAGGGTTTTGTTCTTCTGGTTCAGAAGCGAAAAAATCAAAGTTGAATACCATTAGAACTCCAAAATTGGGGTTGACTTATGTTCCACTGTATATATATCCCACTATAAACCCTACTGGGAAAAATCGCTAAAAATTAATCTGTAGATTGGGGAAACTGGTCAATTTCAAAATATTGATGGAATTTTGTGGTAACTTCTAAAAGATAAGAACGACCGCTTTCTTGACGGCGTTTACGCACAAAACCAAGGTCAACTAATTCTTGAACGTGCTGATAAGCGGCACTTCCCCTCAGTTCAATTAAGTCTGTCTGAACAATGGGATTTTTTAGCGCAATGGCAGCGAGGGTTCTAAGGAGTCCTTTCCCTAATTCTGCGGGGATAATATTATCAGTAAGCTCATCAAAAACGGAGCGCAATTGTAGGCTATAACCCGTTTCAGTTTCTACCACTTCTAAGGCACTGTCACGATAAGCATAATCAGAGATTAACTCCATCATTGCTTCTTGTGCTGTATCAACTTCGCAGTTAGCCCATTGAGCAATATCTGTTAAGGTTAGGGGTTGACCCTTTAAATAAAGAATTGCCTCAATTTTTGTTGCTAATTTCATCATATTTCATTTTACCTCTAATTTTGGAAAAATATCAATTTCAGCAGGATTTAAGCTGAGTTGTATTGATTGACCATATTCAATACAATCGAGGGGTTGGGTTAAAATTTCTAGGGTTGAATCATCTTGAAAATGGGTCGGTTTTGTTTCAGGATGGGGATAATAAATCAGACCAGTATATTTTCCTTTTTTGTAGAGAACTTGACAAAAAGAAAAAGAGAAAGTTTCTGCTGGTGAGGAAGGGTTCCATTTTACAGTTTCAAAGGTATATTGAGGATTGTATAGTTTAAACTTGTAAGGACGAATATTAATGTTTAAAGTTCCTGGAAAAAAAGCAGAAATCTCTAAACCTAATTGTTTAAAGAAAGGGGTTTGCATTTCAATGGTTCCTTGAGGATAAGGACTATCTTTTGCCATTCCTGACGCGACTTGATGGCCTTTTGTGATAATTCCTGTAACCTTTATCCACTCCTTTGTCATAGCTTTTGATACTAATTTTAATTATTAAATGATTGTTTGCTCATGGATGTTAGAACCTGCGAAATTAATTTAAACCATTGGTATGTGGTGGCGCAAAGTACAGAAGTTACCACAAAACCCATAGAAGTTCAGCTATGGTACCATTCCATTGTACTTTATCGAGATAGTGAAGGAAAGATTCATGGATTAGATAATCGTTGTCTTCATCGTCAGGTCAAACTGAGTGAAGGGAAAGTGGTTGAAAATGCCTTAGAATGTGCTTATCATGGTTGGCAATTTAATCAACAAGGAATTTGTACTTTTATTCCCTATTTAAACCCCGCCGTTAACGGCAGGGTTTTAGAGCATCAAGCCTTACCAAACTGTAAAATTGATGTTTACCCTGTGCAAGAATGGGATGGATTTATCTGGGTGTTTTTAGGAGATCAACAACTGTTAGAATCAGAAACAGTTAAACCGATGAGTATTCCTGAATGGGAGCATCTTAATTATATCGGAACCGTTTCTGTCATTGATTGTCAAGCTCATTTTTCTTTTCTGATTGAAAATTTAATGGATATGTATCATGGACATCTTCATAATGATTATCAAGCTTGGACAGAGGCCAAATTAAAAGAATTAGTCACCACCAAAAAAGAGATTAAAGGGGTTTATGATGCCAAAAGTTATTATAAAATCGATAAAATTTGGTCGATTTCTCAATTATTTTTTCCTCGCTTTCGTGCTTTACATTCTGAACTATTAATGGTGAATTATTGTTATCCCCATTGGCGATCAACGTTAGGGAAGTATTTTACTATTTATTGTTTATTTTGTCCCATTAATTTAACCCATACCAAAGCTTATTTAATTCATTTTACCTCTTTAAATGCCTTTCACCGATTACATAAATTACCCCGATGGTTTCGACAGTTTATCAAAGATAAACTCTATGGAACAGCACAAACTATGTTAGATGGATTAGTTAAGCAAGATATCATAATGATAGAACAAGAACAACAAGCTTATATTCAACAATTAAAAAAACCAACCTATGAGATAAATCCTACAATTGGTGCCGTTCAAAAAATGATCAAACAACAAGTACAAACAAGAATTAAGAATAAAAATGTACAGAAAGAGCAAAATAAGATAAATAACAATGGTATGATCAATCAATAGAAACCAATTTAAAATAATATCCAACGATGGAAAATGTCACCCCTAGTTTTATTTCTCCTCAACTATCTAGTGAAGACTTGAAACTAGAAAATCCCTTAAAATTAGGTGTATTAGCATCAGGAAGTGGGACAAACTTTGAAGCGATCGCCAAAGCTATCAATCGAAAAGAATTAAACGCCACAATCCCCCTTTTAATTTATAATAATCCCCAAGCAACAGTCAAAGATAAAGCAGCAGCCTTAAACATTGAGTCAAAACTCCTCAATCATCGAGAATTTAAGGGTCGAAAAAACCTGGATCAAGCTATTGTCGATCTGTTTAAATCCTATGAAGTTAATTGGGTGATTATGGCAGGTTGGATGAGAATTGTTACCCCTATTTTACTAGAAGCATTTCCTAATCATGTTATCAATATTCATCCGAGTTTATTACCCAGTTTTAAAGGAATTAAAGCAGTAGAACAGGCGTTAGAAGCAGGGGTTAAGATTACGGGATGTACCGTTCATTTAGCTAGTTTAGAAGTGGATAGTGGACCTATTTTAGTACAAGCTGCTGTTCCCATTTTACCTAACGATACTTCAGAAACTTTACACACCAGAATCCAAATACAAGAACATAAAATTTTTCCCCTTGCTATTGCCTTAGCTGCCAAATTATACACTTAAAATTAACCAATTAATCATGAATGATCTACCGAAGTTTATCCTTTTTGCTCAACACGGATGGGCTGACACCAACGAAGAAATCAGTCAACTAGCCACCACATTAGCTAATGAAAACGAGATCATTATTAGTCCCAATTTAGGTTGGGTAAAAACCTGGTTAAGCATAGAACCATTAGTTGAAATGGTCAGCCAAAAAGCCCAAGAAATTAGCGAAAAATATCCCCAAATCCCTTGGCGAATTATTGGTCATTCTATGGGGGGATTAATTTGGATTGAAGTGCTTCATAAAAATCCTCAGTGGTTGGAAAAAATACACTCTTTCGTCTTAATTGCTTCTCCAGTTGGTGGCGCAGATTTGGCCAGAATTATTGATCCATTATCCATTGGGGTTGGTATTGCTTCAGACTTAGGAAAAAATCGTCGTTTAAAAGCAGATAGAATCACAAAAATTGTCCCGACATTGGTTATTGCTGGTAATATTGATAATGGCAGTGATGGAACCATTCCTATTTCATCAACTAAATTATTTTATAGTCATTTTGTCTGTTTACCAAATCTTTCCCATAGTCAATTAAAAAATCATCCTACCTTAGTAGATGTTATTCAGAAATTTTGGAAAACATCACCAACTCCGGCCTTATTCGAAAAAGATTTTCCCACAGTTTTGATTGAAAGACTGCAATTAATTCCTGGAATGACCGACGGTCATTCCAAAGATTTTGAAAAAGCCAAATCTTACCTTAATTTTGAAAGAGGAATTTCTATTAAATTGTGGAAGAATCCTTTAAATATTCTTCATGTTTTTGTCGTTGATGAACAACAAGAATGTTTATACGCCGGGTTTGTGGGATGGATACATTCAGAAGGGTTATATCAAGGGTTAGAAGCCATCCATCAAGACTATTATGAGTTAGTCATCCATGGCCTGGATTAATTTTCTAACAAGGTATAGAGATTTTACTGTTGTAATAACAAACTATAGACTTTTATGCTAACTTCTTATAGAGGAGTTTTATGCTTCTTCTTTGCGTTTATCTATCCACAAGCCATTGCAGACCCGACTATCAATTTGTCTTTGTAGCAGTGATAAACATCTCACTCAGTTATTGACCCATCACCTGAGTGGCGATCGCTATTGTCTACATATTATCGATCAAGTAAAGAACCTAATCCCTTTCCTGCGAGAGCATAGTGAAACCATAGATTGTTTAATTGTCAGAGAGGAACCCTCCATTCTTCCCTTATTTAACCAACTCTATGAACAGGGAACCCTTTTACCAGTTATTATTTTTCAGGAAGGGGAAAATTTATCAACATCTTCGACCAACGTCGAATCACCCACTTTTTTGTATCATAGTGCCGAAGTACGTCATGGGGTGACGGAGTTAGATGAGATTCAAGTTACCATTGATCGGGCTATTACCAAATTTTTACATCTAGGACCGAGTTGCTTTCTTGCGGATCGATCGCTATCTTCGGGAGGAGACACAAGTACAGAAAATCATCAGAGTCTTTTACTTTTACAACAGCGTCGTTTAGCTGAAAAACTCAAAGAAAGATTAGGTTATTTAGGGGTTTATTATAAGCGAAATCCTAAGTATTTTTATCGGAATCTTTCTCCAGAAGATAAACAGGGGTTACTGAAACAATTAATTGCTAGTTATCGAGAGATTATCCTCAATTATTTTGACGAAGATACAGATATTAATCAAGCCATTGATCAATTTGTCAATCAAGCTTTTTTTGCGGATATTTCCGTTTCCCGTGTATTAGAAATACACATGGAACTGATGGATGAATTTTCTCAACAACTAAAATTAGAAGGACGCAGTGAGGAAATTTTGTTAGATTATCGCTTAACCATTATTGATATCTTAGCTCATTTAGGAGAAATGTATCGCCGTTGTATTCCCAGAGGAGACTTACTTTTTGATTTATTAAATCAAATTGATTAAAGTAGTTAAAGATTATAAAATACTACTCAAATAAGCTTTATTGTTTCTTAAACCCTAGATATTTTTCTGATGATTTTTATTGATGTGTGGCCATGATTGACTTTAAAAAAACCTATGTTCTCAAACTCTACGTCGCTGGTAATACCCCCAACTCTGTGCGGGCTTTAAAAACCTTAAAAAATATTCTTGAAGACGAATTTAAAGGAGTTTATGCGTTGAAAGTTATTGATGTTTTGAAAAATCCACAACTGGCCGAAGAAGATAAAATTTTGGCTACTCCGACTTTAGCTAAAATTTTGCCACCCCCTGTGCGTAAAATTATTGGCGATCTTTCTGATCGCGAAAAAGTCTTAATTGGCTTGGATCTTCTCTACGAAGAAATTAGGGAACGAGACAACGATCCCTAAGAAATTAGTTAAATTCGATTCAAGGTTAAGCTTTCAATTCTCTGTCAACTATCATACTTTTAATTATAAAACGATTATAAAGCAGTCATGAATCAACCGCTTCCCAGTGAAAATCAACCACAACCATTAGCCCCGAAAGGTGTTCGTAAAATTCGGACAATGATCGAAGGACTAGATGAAATTACCCACGGCGGTTTACCGTTAGGAAGAACCACCTTAGCCAGTGGAACATCGGGAACAGGAAAAACTCTTTTTGCGGTGCAATTTTTGTATCATGGCATTAAATATTTTGACTATCCTGGGCTATTTGTTACCTTTGAAGAATCCCCCCATGACATTATTGAAAACGCCTATAGTTTTGGTTGGGATTTACAAAAATTGATTGATGAAGGTCAATTATTTATTTTAGATGCTTCTCCTGATCCTGAAGGTCAAGAAGTAGTGGGAAATTTTGATTTATCCGCTTTAATTGAACGCATACAATATGCCATTCATAAATACAAAGCTAAATTAGTCTCCATTGATTCGGTTACCGCAGTGTTTCAACAATACGATGCTGCTTCTGTGGTTAGACGGGAAATTTTTCGCCTCGTTGCCCGTTTAAAACTATTGGGAGTCACTTCAATTTTAACCACAGAACGAGTAGAAGAATATGGACAAATTGCTCGTTTTGGTGTAGAAGAATTTGTTTCTGATAATGTTATTATTCTCCGCAATGTTTTAGAAGGAGAACGTCGTCGCCGTACCATCGAAATTCTCAAACTACGGGGAACAACCCACATGAAAGGAGAATATCCTTTTACTATTACCAATGATGGCATTAATATCTTTCCATTGGGGGCTATGAGATTAACACAACGATCATCCAATGCTCGAATTTCTTCGGGGGTTCAAACCTTAGATGAAATGTGCGGAGGCGGGTTCTTTAAAGACTCCATTATTCTAGCTACAGGAGCAACCGGAACCGGCAAAACTTTATTAGTGAGTAAATTTTTAGAAGAGGGTTGTCGTCAAGGAGAAAGGGCTATTTTATTCGCCTACGAAGAATCTCGCGCCCAGTTATCTCGGAATGCCTTTTCTTGGGGCATTGACTTTGAAGAAATGGAACAGAAAGGACTCTTAAAACTCCTATGTACCTACCCTGAATCTGCCGGTTTAGAAGACCATTTACAAATCATTAAATCAGAAATTTCTGAATTCAAACCCTCTAGAATTGCCATTGATTCTTTATCCGCATTAGCTAGAGGTGTGACCAATAATGCCTTCCGTCAATTTGTCATTGGAGTCACAGGATATGCCAAACAAGAAGAAATTACCGGATTTTTCACCAACACCACCGATCAATTTATGGGAGCCCATTCCATTACTGAATCCCATATTTCTACCATCACAGACACAATTTTAATGTTGCAATATGTAGAAATTCGTGGGGAAATGTCTCGGGCAATTAATGTCTTTAAAATGAGAGGATCTTGGCATGATAAAGGCATTCGAGAATATATGATCAATCAAGACGGCCCCATTATTCAAGACTCCTTCCGTAACTATGAACGGATTATTAGTGGTTCTCCCAGTCGGATTACAGTGGATGAGAAAAGTGAACTATCTCGTATTGTTCGGGGGGTAAAGGATAAAACAGAAGAATAATTTAGGGTTGAGAAAGTTAGGGAGTGCGGGAGGTGTGGGAGGTGTGGGGAGAATTAAGCAATACATAATGTTTTCTCTGCCCACCCTTGCCTATCCCTGTCTCAACAGATAATTTTATTAAGATTGCGTAGGGTGGGCAAATGGGAATAATTTACGGGATAATCAAAATATTTTTGAGCATTGCCCACCAAAATTATTATCAATGAAGGATGGTGGGCAAATTTAATCGTTAGGTGTCATAATTTTAGAGATTTTTCTTTGGCCCATCCTACTTTAAAAAAGCGATCGCAACCACTGTAAAAACCGTTGTAAAATCCGTTGAAGTGGTTGCATCCAATACTGCTACTATTCCCACCATTTGCCGTCGATGAATACCTTTTACTCGTTCATCGGTTAATATTTCCCCTAAATTACCCAATCCTAACGAATCTAACCGTTTTAAATCGGGATCTTCAGGATAACCCACCTCCTCATCCCTTAATAAATCTGCCACCAATTTCAACAATAAGGGATATCCCCCCACCAACTCAGAAAATTCTGCTAAATCTCCCTTAATTCCCAATTCTCTCAATAAATTTGCCCCTTCTTCCACTTTTAATCCTTCTAGGTTTATCCATCCCATCCCCTGTAATGGTGGTTTTTCCCTTGTTGTCACTACAATAGTGGTTTGATGGCCAGATTCACACCAAGCATTAAAGAATTCCTGATAAGAATTATCTTTAAACATTCGATTTGGCAATAAAAGACTTTCTAAATTATCTAATACCAGTAAATGTTGTCCTGATTGTAAACATTTTAATAAATCATCCACTAATTGGGTTTCATCCCGTTTCTTTTCTACTCCTTCAAACTTATCTAATACCTTTCTGGCAACATCAACAAATAACACTCCATTAGATACATCTGCCCAATATCGCTTAGTCACTTTTTCATTTAACTCATTATCTTGTTGATCTGCAAATATTTTTCCCACTAAACTGGATTTACCCATTCCCCCAATGCCATCAATTCCTACTAAGTTAACATCAGGATTGAGTATCCATTGCTTAATATTTTCTAATTCTATTTTTCTTCCTTGCCAATTTGCGATCGCTTTTGGTGCATCCCCTGTTATTAATAAACTAGGAGCAGTATTTTGTTGACTGATTAACTGTTGTTCTTCTAATCTTTTAACCGTCTCTAAAATTTCCCCAGTATCATCTTTAATACTAACAGTAATATTTAATAACTCGTCTAATTTAATATCAATCTCATTTAATAATTGCCGAATATTCTCGAAACCTGAATTAATTTGATTACCTAATTTTGTAAAAGCTTCTGTATTATTAGATTGTAATGCAGTGAATTGTTGATTAATTTTACTGAATTCACCATTAAGCTTATTTTTGATTTCTTCCTTATTTTCTATCGTACAATCATAAATTTTTGCCAATTCTGTTAATAATTTACTATCATCTCCTGGGTTATTAATCGTTAAATCATCCAATTTTTCTAACATCAAGTTATTGCTTTCATTTATTCCCTGTTGTAATTCTTTAAACATATCGATAGTAAACCCTGCAAATGCTTGTCCCCCATTAGCAAAATCTTCTTTTAACACTTCCCGAAACGCCTTTAAAAAGTTATTTGATAATGTTTCTGCTAAATTATTTAAAACACTCTCAATTTTTTGTTGTTCATATTTTGGTCTTAAAGACAGAATTTGTGAATGTGAACTTAACTCATTCAATATTTCTTGCCAAACCTTTTTATCTTGACTTTCATCTTCATAAAATACCTTGAGTGTTACAGAAGAATCTGATGTCTGTAACATTAACTTAGATAATTCTCCTTCTTGTATCGCTGTTAAATCATCTTTACTAGCAAGCTTCTCTTTCCAAAACTCCACCCAATTATTAGCTGTATATTTTCCTAACTGTTTAATTTGTCCCTGATAGGCTTTTTCTATTTTATTTTCATCTTTCGCTGTTTGTGCAATAATAGCAGCGATCGCAATTCCTACTGCTTTCTTTAAATCATCATTTTTTGAGACTCCCTGGGTTAAAACCGCAGGGATTCTAGTCGTAACTTTAAAATGGGATAAATCCACATTTCAAAGTTTGTTTCTAGTTACTATTCTTATAGTCACCTACCAGAATA
>JASJDW010000167.1 GCA_030064955.1 Crocosphaera sp. | reverse complement strand
GTAGAAATAAAAGATCGTCGCCATCGCCTCAAACAATATCCTAAATGTTTTATCGGTAGTGATTTGGTGGATTGGATGATAAAAAATTTATCAATTTCTTCAGAGCAAGCTGTTAAAATTGGTCAACAGTTAATTGATAAAAAAATTATTCATCATGTCCATGATCAACATGATTTTGAAAATCAATATCTATTTTATCGCTTTTATGTTGATGAGTAATTCATTTTTTTGTTATTGTAGAGATAAAGATCATAGATTTAGTGAAAAGTATTTACTTTGTATGCAATCTTTTTTACAGGAAACCAATAAACCCGATCCCCAAATAAATCTAGCAAAAGCAGCGTTAATTTATGCAAAATATGAATATCCTAAACTGAAAATACAAGACTACTTAACAACTCTAGATAAAATTTCTCAAAGAATAAAAGATAAGTTACCTGAAAATTTATATCCATTAAAAGTCATAAAAACCATCAATCAACATTTATTTCAAGAGTTAGAATTCAAAGGAAATAAAACCAATTATTATGATCCTGATAATAGTTATTTGAATCAGGTTATTGATAAAAAAACAGGAATTCCTATTACTTTATCAGTGATCTATTTGGAAATAGCAAAACGTCTTGATTTTCCTATGGTTGGTATTGGAATGCCAGGTCATTTTATCATTCGTCCTGAGTTTGAAAATGTGGGAATTTTTGTGGATGTTTTTAATCAAGGAGAGATTTTATTTAAAGAAGATTGTGAGATAAAATTACAGGAGATTTATCAACAACCCGTTACCTTAGAAAATCACTTTTTAATCCCTCTGAGTAATCAACAAATTTTAGGAAGAATGCTAACTAATTTAAAATATATCTATCTCAATCGTCAAGAATACCCTAAAATGTTGAGAATCATAGAATTACTGCTGCAATTATTTCCTAATCATCCTCTGGAAATACGCGATCGCGGTCTATTATATTATCAATTGCGACAATGGGAAAAAGCAACCACCGATCTACAATTATACTTATCTATTTTACCCACCGCAGAAGATGCTCAAACGATTCGTCAACTTCTGCAACAAATGCGCTAAACTAAAACCAATTATCCTATCTTTTTATTATTGAAGCTGTGTATATAAGTGTTGTCATTCCTACTTACAATCGTAAACCCATTTTAGAAAAATGTCTGAAGGCGTTAGAAAAACAAGAATTCGATGATGCTATAATTGATAATTATGAAGTGGTTTTAGTGGATGATGGATCGACAGATGGAACCTTGGAATGGTTAAAAGAAAATGAACAAGTCTTTTCCCATGTTTGTTGTTTTTCTCAAGATCATCTAGGTCCAGCAGCAGCTAGAAACTTAGGGGTAAATAAGGCAAAAGGTGATACAATTATCTTTATAGATAGTGATTTAGTGGTAACTGAAACCTTTTTACAGTGCCACGCTGGTGCTTTAATTAAGGGAGAAAAAGAATTAGGTAGCGATCGCTTATTTACCTATGGCGCAGTTATTAATACTTGTAACTTTGACGATCCAACTTCAGAACCTTATAAAATAACCGATTTTTCGGCTGCTTATTTTGCTACAGGGAACGTAGCGATCGCCCGAAAATGGTTAGAAAAAGTAGGACTATTTGATACAAGTTTTCAACTCTATGGATGGGAAGATTTAGAACTAGGCGTAAGGTTAAAACAGTTAGGATTAAAATTAATTAAATGTCCTGAAGCAGTGGGTTATCATTGGCATCCTCCCTTCAATTTAGCACAAATTCCTAACTTAATCGATAAAGAAATTCAACGGGGAAGAATGGGGGTTTTATTTTATCAAAAACATCCCACTTTTGAAGTGCGTTTAATGATCCAAATGACATTATTACACCGCATTTTATGGGGAATCTTATCATTAGGTGGTAGGTTAAACGAGCGTACCCTAGCCCCTATTTTACAATGGTTAATCGATCAAGGAAAACCCCAATTAGCCTTAGAAATTGCCCGAATTTTTCTCAATTGGTATAATGTTAAAGGGGTTTATTCTGCTTATCAAGAAATGGTTAAAAATTAATCCCAGTACGGGTAGAGATCAACACTGTTGACCCCTACTTTTTTCCTTAGTTTTTTAGATAGTAATGTTGGGGAATAATTTGTATTTTTTCCCAAGCCGTAATAGCATGATAAAGGGTTTCTGCTAAGACAGTATTAGACTTTTCCGTTAAATGAACAGTATCAGTAAACATGGGAGTCGGAAAATTAGAATTGCTTTGATAAAAATTCAAAACTTTAACATTTTTGGGATAAGCTTGTCCTAACGCTTGAGTTGCTTTAACAAACTCTGTGTAAGCTTTAGGAAACGTCTCAATATATTCTTTTCCTAAGCGATCGCGGATAGCTTTCTCTTCAGAAGAAAGCTTCTCAAGGGGACGAGACGTAATCTCAGGTTGAATCGCAAGAACGACAGGAATACCCAACCTAGCAGACATTTGAATTAACCGTTTATGGTTTTCTTTGTAGCGATCAACCCGACGTTTTAACTCATCTTCATTATCAGGTAAATAATGATTCAAAGCCTTACCATCTGTATTGATAGGTAAGCTGGTATCCACCGCAGGACGAGCATTCTGGTTAGGATTGGTAAAAGAATTATAGGTTCTTACTAACCCTATATTTTGTATCCATTCATCAGCAGAAAAATTCAAAGAATTTTTAAAATGTGCCTTAGCATCGGCTAAAAATTCATCAATATGAGGAACATCTGTTTGTGACTGATTACTGGGTAACATGATATCTCCGTACCCATCTAAGACCACAATTAAATCTGGTTGATAGGGGAGAATTTTTAAGGTTAATTGAGACAATTCATTCCCCGAAGTATAACCCGGAACCGCAGCATTAATCACCCGATAATTGCCTGCCCGAATTTTAGGGGGTAACTTCATTAATTTTTGTCGTGAAGGAACAAAAAAGGGAAAGACATCAGGACGATAGGTGTTGGGGGAACTTTTTTGTTGTTTAACCCGTTGTTGCAGACGGGCTTCTAATTGATGACTAATGGTACTGTTATTATTAGGGTTTAACTGTCCAAAAGCCGTTGAACCTCCTAAAACAAAGATACGAATCTCATTTTTAGGTTTCGCCAAAGGAACCGGATCATTATCCCGTAACCCCTGTTCATTGATGTAGAAAAATTCGCTTTTTTGGGGACTGACAAATTCATACCCAGTGGTTGAACTTCGTTGCATCACCAAATTGCCTTGATTTTTCAGTCCTTCAATGGGTTTATCGGTAGCTGTGCGAAACTGTAACTTATAAGCTTCCATCAAGGGAGACGTTCCTTTGCTAGTTTCTCCTTTTCCCGTCATCCCTAAATAAGCTTGGGCTAAAAATTCTGAGAGAATAATTAACACTGGTAAAGCGATAATAATCCCCAATAAAGATATTTTAGGCCGTGTTTTTCCGTTGTTATAGTAAGAACCCTTGTAATAAGAACCGTAAGAGCGAGTTTTTTTCCGTAATTTCAGCATTAAATTGTTCCTCTGTAAAAATAGGTTTACAAAATTATTGGTCAAACCTTAGCATTGAATAGGATCAACAATCCATCGGAGATTTTTAAGAGTGGTTTCCACTGTAGATTTACTGATTCTTTAGTTTAACCATCATTTGTAAAATTTATGACGTATAAATTACTATTTGTTTGCTTGGGTAACATTTGCCGTTCTCCCTCCGCAGAAAATATTATGAACTATTTAATCGAACAAAGAGGGTTAGAAGGCAAAATTATCTGTGATTCTGCCGGAACATCCAGTTATCACATTGGGGCTTCTCCTGATCGACGAATGCAAGCGGCCGCAGCCCGTCGGGGGATAAAATTAGTGGGACAAGCCAGACAATTTGCTCCCTCTGATTTTGAAACATTTGACTTGATTTTGGCCATGGATCGTTCCAATTATCGAGATATTGTTAGACTGGATCGAGAGAATCGCTATGAAGACAAAGTTCGTTTAATGTGTGATTTTGCCAGTCAACATAGAGATAGGGAAGTCCCCGATCCCTATTACGGAGGAGAAGCGGGGTTTGATCATGTAATTAATTTATTATTAGATGCTTGTGACGGTCTGTTAGAGGACGTTTTAAAGTAATGAATGAACAACCAATTACTGTGGGTAGTAAAGTTTCTTTAATTAGCAAACCCCCCTATCTCAAAACTGCCGATCCCATGCCCATGTTACGTCCGGCTGACATTTTAGATGTTGGCGATGAAGGAATTATTCTGGATCGTCGTCCTGGGGGTTATTGGGGGGTAAAGTTTGCCCAAGGAACGTTTTTAATAGAAAGTCAATACATTGCAATTGCGACTACCCAAGAATCGTCTAATTTGGATTGACATACTCTGCGAAATTTAGGAAATTTATTGACTCGCTCTATCCACCTTAAGATATTAGGATAAGAATTAAGCGCGATTTTCCCGTCTTTTGCTAACGCTATATAAGAGAAAACAGCAATATCGGCAATGGTAGGATGTTTTTGTTCTAACCAGATTTAAAGTTTAAGGACAAAAAGGCTTAATTTAATGAAGATATGGAGATTCCATCATGTCTTATATTCAACGCCGTCAATTTTTTAAGTTTTTCGGAGGAACTTTAGCCGCTCTTGGTTTAAGAAAAAGCATTATAGAGTCCCAGGCTATTAACTATGCCAAAGTTTTAGCACAAAATACCCCTCGAAAACGCGCTTTATTAGTGGGAATCAATGGTTATGTTGATTTAGGATATCAATGGTCAAAACTACGTGGTGCCATTAATGACACCAAACTTCAGCAAGAATTATTGATACATCGTTTTGGTTTTGAGCGTAATGCTATTCGCTCACTAACCGATGAAGCAGCTACCCGTGACAACATCTTGCAAGCATTTCAAGAGCATCTCATTCAATGGGCCAAACCAGGGGACGTAGTGGTATTCCACTTTTCAGGCCATGGTTCCCAAGTTAGAGATCCCGATATGATCTTTTCTAATGGGCGCGTTAGTACCATCGTTCCTATTGATAGTGATTTGCCACAAGGATATCCCAATAAAGGGGGAACCGTACAAGATATTACAGGCCACACCTTATGGTTGCTGATGCAAAAAATTAATACAGAGAATATCACTGTTGTCTTAGATAGCTGTTATTCAGGAGGCGCAAGAAATGGAATTTTAACAGTGCGATCGCGGCCAGGTGACAGAGAGTTAAATCGTATCACCGACTCGACAATTGAATTATTAGCCAGTCCACAAGAACAAGAATATCAACAACAATTGATGTCTGAGCTTAATCTTAGTGCATCAGCATTGGCCAAAGCCCGTCAACAAGGCGTTCCTAAAGGGGTTTTGTTAGCAGCAGCCAAAGCCGATCAAGCAGCCATTGATACTTCTTTTGGGGATACAGCAGCCGGTGTCTTTACTTACGTTTTGACCCGTTACCTTTGGCAACAAACAGGGGATAAATCTGTCAGCCAAGTCATGGTTAATACCAACGCTGCAACCGATCGCATCTTAAAAGACTATTTCCCAACCATCGGTTTATTACAACAACCAGAATTCAACGTTACCCAAGGCAGTCAAAATAGTCAGCAATTGGTTTATTTTCTCAGAGGATCATTTACAATACCAGCAGAAGCAGTGGTAACTGAAGTGCAGGGAAATCAGGTGAATCTCTTTTTAGGGGGGATCGATCCACGCACCCTAGAAGCCTTTGGCCGAGGGGCTACTTTAACCCTAGTGGATGAATCTGGACAAGAAAAGGGTGAGGTTCAAATTAAGTCTCGTCAAGCACTTATAGCCAAAGGAACCGTCATTCAGACAGAAGGGGAGATCACCTCTGGGACTCTACTTCAAGAGCGATCGCGGGCAATTCCAGCAGACTTAACCCTACGTATTGGCTTAGATGCTTCCTTAAAAACAGAACGAGCAACAGCCAAAGAAGAATTACAAAAGATTAAGCGCATTCAAGGGGTTTGTCTGGATGAGGATAACATACACTATATTCTTGGTCGCGTAACCCCTGATTACTATCAACAATTACAACAGCGCAACGTATCTCCTTTACCGGAAGTAGATAGTCTTGCCTTATTTTCTCCTGCACTGGATCTTATTCCAGGATCATCTGGTATTTCTGGAGAAAATGTAACCGATGGAATCAAGCGATTACAAGGAAAATTGAAGTCATTATTAGCAGCTAGACTAATTAAGTTAACCCTCAACGCCACCTCCTCCCGTTTAAACTTAGCAGCAGCTATGGAAACCGTAGAGGGTAGCCAATTGGTCGCAGAATCGTTTACGGTGAGAGGGACAAAACCCAGCAGTTTCAGCCAATTTAGGGGAGTCAGGGGATTAACCAATACTGCTCAAAAAATTAACACAGGCACTCAGATACAATTCCTGATTCAAAATAACGAGTCCTCACCTTTATATATAACTGTTTTACTGATCAGTGTAGATGGAAAATTGAAAGTTCTTTCCCCGTTATCAGGGACTGGAAATAACCTTTCAGTGCCTCCAGGAGAAAGGATTCAAATTCCTGATCTTGATCGGGGCGATCGCTATAAATTTAAGGTAGCTGGAGAAACCGGAACCGCCGAAGTATTGGTCATTGCAAGTATGACTCCTCTAACCAAAGCAGTTGAATTATTGCAGGTTTTGGCAGCAGAGAGAGGGGATAATTTGCGAGGGACACCTGTAGATTTAATTGAACCCGATGAAGCAATTGTTAGCCTTCTTGATGATTTGGGGCAAGAAAGTCGGGGAAGTAGTGCAACCGTTTCTAAGGGAGTGCATAACATTGATACTCGACAGATGGCGGGTATGTCCATTACGTTTGAGGTGGTGAGTTAAATTTTATCTCAAAATTTGGAAAAAAATCTGCATAAAATCTTAGGTTTCTGAAAAGCTATGCTAAAAACGGAAGATATAGCACTCGAAGTATAGGTTAAGACATAAGCAATCTCTGAAACCTAATTATAATTTACTGTTCCCTTTCCTTGTTCCCTGTCACTTAGCACATAGTGCGATCAATATTCTAATCCCAAAGACTGGATTTCATGTACTCAAATTAAGCTAATTAATTTAGATAGATAATTATGCGACTTTTAAAATTCTGCTTAATTGTACTTCTAACATTCTTGATTATCGTAGGAATTCCTGACTTAATTAATACAGTATTCTTTTCTACCTCACCAGTTTTATCTCAAACAAAAACAGAAAGAACTATGGAAGCGGATAGGTTATTAAACGAAGGAATTGAGAAGTTAGCGAAGATGGAACCTCATCAAGCTGATTCAATTTTAACCCTTTTTCAACAAGCTCTGGCAATTTATCAAGAAGAAAATGATCAAAATGGAGAAGGACAAGTTTTTAAGAATCTTGGCGTTTTTTATTATCAATTACAAGATTACTCCCAATCTCTAGATTATACACAAAAAGCACTCAAAATTGCTCAAGAAATCAATAATCTTGATTTAGAAACAAGAGCATTCATTAATCAAGGAGTTGTTTACTATACTCAAAAAAATTATCCTTTAGCCATTGATTCATATCAGGAAGGGTTATCGGTTTTGCAAAAGATAGATAGTCCAGAACTAGAGTCCAAACTTAACCATAATTTAGCCAATGCTTACAAAGATTCAAGCAACTTTTCTCAGGCGATCGCTCACTATGAAAAAGCATTAGTAGCAGCACGTGAAATTAATAGTCTTCCTGGACAATATCTCATTTTAGATAGTTTGGCTGAAGTTCATAAAAACTTAGGAAATAATCGTCAAGCAAATGAATATGAACAGCAAGCTTTTGAAATACTTGGGCAAATAGAAACTAACCAAACTAATAACCTACCAAAACAAGAAATAGAAGGGATTATGGTTCCTTCTAAATATAGTATTTCTCTGGAAGGAGAAGTAGATGGTAACCCGTTTAATGTTCTTTCTGGAACCTTAGAAATTCTACCTGCTTCTAAAGGAGATCCTAATCCATTTTTAGTGGCACTTTATATGGATAAAAGAAATCCTGAAGATCTCAAAATTGGTAGTTTATTTTGGCAATCTTATTCTCCAGGTCATCCTCAAGAAAAAGAACATTATAGTCGTATTTCTGTTAATAATAGTCAAGTGCGTATGGAGATTAATCCTAGTCAGGGTTTCCGAAGTGATGTCACATGGTTTACTCAAGGATTACTTGGAGAAAATCTTCAACAAATGCAAGAAGAATTGGATCAAATTGAGCAACAAATTAATCAAGCTCTTGAAGAACAGGGTCTACCTACAACAGAAAGAGGTTCTTCCTATGAAATGCCTAATCAACCTACTTTTCCTGGAGTTACTCCTACAAATGGAACACTAACTTTTTCAATTCAAAATAATCAAATTTCAGGAGAAATTGATGCTTCAGGACTTTCAGGTGAGGTTCAACCAAGTCGTTATCAAGCCCAATTTAGAGGACAATTAATAGAAGAACAGGCAAAGAAGAATAATGGGACTTCTTCTGTGACTAGCGAACCAAAAATTGAACCAACTAATCCCAAAAATCCCTTATGTTCTTTCTTTAATAAATTGCTAACAAAAACAACTGAAGTAAGTGTAAAAGATGATTTAGAAAAGAAAAAAATTAACGCTCTTTTTTCATTTTCAGGTATTAAAGAACCTCAATTGAAAAGTCTTCAGGGAGCTTGGTGGGGAACAGAAAACTTAACAGAAATGTTTGGGGAAGCAAATTGGATATTTTTAGAGAATAACACCTTTGTTTTCGTTCCTCCTTCAAATGCTGACGTTAGAAGTGATTTATTTCCATTATTGGGAACCTATTCTCAAGATAATAATACTTTGAAAATTAGTGGAGAACAAGCTTCTTTCGGTGCAGCAAGTTCTCTCGATGGTATCATTCAATTACAAGGAGAACAAGCTTTTTTAGACGTGATCTATGCTGTTACAAGCATGGACTCTCAAAATATTGTAAGGGTTTCTCAATCACTCCTAAAAGGCAATCAAAATATTACTTATAAGTTACCTAAAACAGAAGTAGAAGGAATAAAAGTGCCTTCTACGTTTAAAATTTCTCTTCAAGGGGAAACAAACGGTCAATCTTTTGGCAAACTTTCTGGTGTTCTTAGAATAAAACCTAATGATTCAACTAATAATTCTTATCCCTTTATTGTAACATTAGAAACAGATTTTCGCAATAAAAATGGTAGTGTTTCTTGGATAGCTCAAGAATTTTTATCATCTGTAAACAGTCAAATAACAATAGATAATAATCAAGTTTCTTTACAGCTAAAACCAAATTCAACCGTTTTTTCTGATCTAAATTGGTGGACATTACCATCTAGTCAATCTCATGAATTAGATAATTCTCCTTTAATCTTTACTGGAACTGAAGGAGAGTTAACTTTTAGGATTCAAAATAATAAAATTTCAGGAACAATTAAAGGAACAGGAAATAGTTCAGGCTGGTATTCTAGCAGTTATTATGCAACATTTACAGGAGAAGTAGAAACCCTTCCCCCTGCTTTTCAAGGAGTTTGGGAGGAAAAATCTTCAGGAGATTTTCAAGAAGTTACTTTAGAACAAAAAGGAGAAAAAGTATATGGAACCTATAAAGGTAATGGTGGTGGAAAAATAGAAGGAATTGTACAAGGAAAACGATTAGATTTTACTTGGAAAGGTTCAGATCAAAAACAAGGAAAAGGATTTTTTAGAGCCGTTTCTAACGGTAGAACATTAACAGGTATTTGGGAGAATACAAACAGTTCAACTGATACAAAAAGTTTTCTTGCCGAACGAACCAAAGACTCTTATCGAAATCCTGAAATTGCCACAGAACTTGCTAAAGATAAATGGTATCTCAAAGATTTAGGAGCCGATTTAGTGCTTGAAGGTAGATGTGAACAAGCATTAAATCCCTTAAAAACATCACTAAATTTATACAAACAAGAAATCAAGAATACAAAAAGCAATAGTTCAATAATTTATGGCTATCTTTTAGATGAAGCAAATATTATTAGAAATCTTACTCATTGTCATTTTCAACTACAGGATTATGAGAGTTTAATAGCAAGTTTGGACAATTCATTAGAAGTCAGCAAAGCAATGATTGAAGAAGAATATTTACCGATTCCTACTGAGCAACAAGCTATTGATATTCGGAATGCCTTAGCAAATAATATAGAAAGTTGGAGAAGACGATTAACTAATGATTCAGATAAAATTATTGCATTGGATAAGGCACAACCATTCCTTCAAAAACTGACTGCATATCTAGTTGAATTAGATGCTAGAGAAGAAGCTTTATTAGCTTCAGAAACATCTAGAGCAAGAGCCTTTATTGATCTTTTAGAAAAACAAGTTTCTTCCTCTACATTAAAAACAACTATTAATGCTAAACCACCAAACATTCAACAAATCAAAAAAATTGCTAAGGAAAAAAATACCACTTTGGTAGAATATTCTATCATCGATGCCCTTAACTCTGCGGAAACTTTCCTTTATATTTGGCTAGTTAAACCCACAGGAGAAATTGCCTTTAAACAGGTTAATTTAACTCAATCTCCCAATAATACTTCTCTTTCAGAACTTGTTATAAATAGTCGTGAATCTATTGGCGTTAGGGGACGTAGTAGTATTATGGTTGAACCTTTGCCTGAACCAGATCAAACCTCAAATTTACAGCAACTTTACCAACTTTTAATTGAACCGATCGCAGATTTACTTCCTTCCGATCCTAACCAAGCAGTTATTTTTATCCCCCAAGGAGAATTATTTTTAGTGCCATTTCCTGCCTTACAAGATCAAGCAGGAACCTATCTCATTGGAAAACATACTATTTTGACTGCACCAGCTATTCAACTATTAGATTTAACTCAAAAACAACGGACTAACGTTCAACAAGCTAACTTACAAAATAAAGTTATTGTTGGCAATCCTACCATGCCCAAAGTAACAGTAAAAATAGGAGAACCCCCTGAACAACTTAAGCCCTTACCCGCAGCAAAAACCGAAGCCATAGAAATTGCTAAACTCTTCAATACTCAACCGTTAATTGGTAGTCAAGCAACCAAAAAAAACATCCTTTCTCAACTTCCTCAAGCCAGAATTATTCATTTAGCAACCCACGGATTATTAGATGACATTCAGGGATCTGGGGTTCCAGGAGCGATCGCTTTAGCACCCTCTGGAAATGATAACGGGTTACTAACAGCCAATGAAATTCTAGACTTAAAATTAAACGCAGAATTAGTAGTATTAAGTGCTTGTGATACAGGAAGAGGAAGAATTACAGGAGATGGAGTTATCGGGTTATCCCGTTCCTTAATTACCGCAGGAGTACCCAGTGTAATTGTTTCTTTATGGTCAGTTCCCGATGCACCAACAGCGAGTTTAATGACTGAATTTTACCGTAATTGGCAAGAGGAAAAAATGGACAAAGCACAAGCATTAAGACAAGCGATGTTAACCACTATGAAAACCGATCGTAATCCCAGAAATTGGGCAGCGTTTACCTTAATTGGAGAAACAGAGTAATGGGGAGCAGAGGAAGCAATTGTAGGGTGGGCAATGCCTATAAGTGTCTTTATATAAAAGTTTTAACTTTATTTAGCATTGCCCACATTATGCTTTTATACCAAATCCGCAATGAATACCGAATTAATCAAAACATTGGCACAGATTATTAAATCTTTATCTGAAGAAGAACGTAGTCTACTAGAAGCAGAATTAAGACCTAAAAATAATTGGAAAACGATTAAAAAGAGAATCATTGAACGAAATCAAAAGATTAATCAACAAGTAGGAGAAAATGACTGATGATTTAATTTGTATTGATGCTAACTTTATCGTTCGTTTAGAGACTGTTTATAAATAGAATCTTAAGACAGTAGGGTGGGCAAGTTAAAGACTTATCTAAACTAACTTCATCTTTAGAAACCTTGCCCACCCTACAAAATTCGTTGTTATTATTTCTTTAGGAAC
>JASJDW010000166.1 GCA_030064955.1 Crocosphaera sp. | reverse complement strand
GATCCTGTTTTTAGAGAAAGTCAGTGTTTTTACCATAGCTTTAAAAAATTTTTATCTTTACAATTAAGGAAAATTTAGGCTTAACTCCTTTTTTACACAAGTTTCACATTATGTTATCAATATCTTTACCAATCGAGAAAAATCCCACAGTTTGGGTTTTTCCTGGACAGGGATCTCAAAAATTAGGCATGGGACGGGAACTATTAGAGCTTCCTTTAACACAATTAAGAGTACAACAAGCAGAATCTATTCTGGGTTGGTCTGTTGCTAAAGTATGGCAAAACGACGATGATCAATTATCGAATACTCAGTATACTCAGCCTTGTCTTTATGTTTTTATGACACTTTTGGTTGATTTTTTGAAGCGTTCAGGTTATCAACCCAATGTAGTTTCTGGTTATAGTTTTGGGGAATATGTGGCTTTATACGCTGCGGGAGGTTATGATTTTGGAACAGGTTTAAAATTGATTAAAAAACGAGCAGAAATTATGTCTCGTTTACCCCAAGGTTCTATGGTAACTTTAATAGGATTTGATCCAACTAAACTTAAAGAAGTCGTTGATAATACCCCTAATGTTTGGTTAGCTAATGATGACTTTAAGTATGCTATTCTTTCAGGAACCTCTGAAGCAGTTGAGTCAGTTTTATCTAAGGTTTCCATTAACCGTGTGATTCCTTTGCAAGTGAGTGCAGCTTTCCATACACCATTAGTAGAAACTGCTGCACAGGAATTTGAAGAGGTTTTGGAGGCGGTTGAGTTTCAACCTTTTTCCATTCCTGTTTTTTGTAGTGTTGATTTTGTTTTCAGTGTTAATCCTAATCGACTGAAACATAATTTAATTCGCCAAATTAGTCAACCGGTTCGATGGCAGATGATTTCTAGAACATTAGTAACACAAGGAATTAAGCAAGCTTTGCAAATTGGTTCTGGACAAGGATTGCTAAAACCGATGAAAAAGATTGATCCTAATTTAGAAATTAATAATGTTGGTTCTCCTGCTGATATTGATAGTATGGTCATTCGCGATCGACTGAAACAACTCTCAATTGTCAATCCAGAAATTGTAGAAAGATAACTAATTTTTCTAGATATCCTCTGTTGAATCCTAACCATGTTTATCTATTTTTCCAAGACATAGTATTCCTTCATTATATGAGGTACGGTCTAATTTATTTTCTGTTCCTTATTTCCCGTTTTTTGTTCTCTAAAACTAGGAAATTTCGTACCTGACGAGTATGGGAACCGCTATGGTTCATAATAGGTTCAATTGTTATTGGGTACTAATTAAGACTGATAAGCAGTTTCATTGGTAAGATTTTTGCGGGTTGATAACTATTCATCGTAAAAAATAGGGATTGGACTATTTTTTACGATGATGGAGTTGTCTTAAGTTCATAAATTTGTTTTTCGATCCAATCATTGAGGGAACGAGTTTGCTCTATTTTTGATGTGGTTGAGAGATTAAAAATGTTATTAATTTCATCAATTAAAGTATGATATTCATACTCAGTAATTTCTCCTGTTGCTAAACGAAGCCTAGCAGCAGCATACCCTAAAGCAGCTTTTTCATTAATTCCCTCAATGATAGCTTGCAGTCGAAGCTTGACGATAAATTGGTTGATGGCTGTATCTGAAAGCACTTTCATAATGGTATCTAAGTGACGTTACTGTTATTGTTATTATGCCCAGTTTTTGTTAGGAAACCTGTGACATTCACAAAAGTCAATGTTGATAATAATCACAATTGTAGCAACAATCTGAAAAACAATGACAGGATTGATGAGTTTTCTTACAACTGAAGATTCTAAATTGTAGGATTCTCCGAGTCAGAAGAATAAAATTCAAGTTATTCTAAGTAATTAAGATTTTATCTCCATCTAAAAGCTTAAAATAACTGTATTTCATTTTTTTCTTTTTTTCTCTTGACTTTTTTCCATTTCATGTAAGCAGAAGCAGCAGGGAAGACAGAAGGAGCAGAATATAAATTCCCTGAAAACTCCGAATCTCCTGCTTTGAGACATCTTCAAAGCCTGTTGTTATTTTTACGTAAGATTTGGGAATAGTATAGGTAGCGGATCAGTATTCAAACATTTTCTGTAACTCATTATTCCTATTAAGAATTACTTGGGACGGTAAGGCTGAAATTTCAACCTTGCAGTTGTTGAGTTTTCTGGAATAGGGAGTCAATTCTGCTATCAATATTGAGATCTTAATCTAAAGGATACGTTATATGGACAGCAAGCAAAATCACGAATCCAACTCTACTGGTTATGATAATAGTCATGATAAAAATGACAATGAACAAATAATTATTAGTGGATATTCCTCCGTTAATGAGTATCAATCTGAAGCTAACAGTGAGGATGAATCAAAAACGGGTGAAGAAAACCACCTAAACAATAAAAAAGTTCCTTTTTGGCAAAAATTTAACCTAAAAACTAAAGCAACTTTACTAGCGGTAGCCATTGGTATTGTTCCCGTTTTAGCCATTGGAGGAATGAATTACTATTTAACTAAACAATCTCTAACCCAACAGGAATTTAAGTACCAGAAAACTAGGGCTATAACTGTCAGTAACGATCTAACTCAATTTGCTAAAAATAATTATCAACAAATTATTGATTTATCTAACCTTCCTATTTTAACCAATTCCCAACTGTCTCAATCATTAACAAAACAAGAAAAAGAGAAAGCCTTAGAGAAATTTCTCCAAGATGGAGTGAATAGTATTGTTATTATTGATGCCAAAACAGGGGATAGCTTACTAGAAGCAAGAAACCCGGATCAAGAAGCCACTATTCCCAACTACAGTCAAATCGATTATTGGCAAGAAGTGGTGAAAACGAAAGAATCTGTAATCAATCCCTTACGGATTTCAAAAGCAAACTCTTTATCTTCATTTTTTGTTGCTGCTCCGGTCTTTGACGAAAAAACAGGAGAACTCCTCTATGTTATTCGGACCAGAACCGATGCTAGTTATATTGATAACTTGATTCGCTCCAGTATTAAGAGTCGTTCTGAAGAAATCGATGAGCAAAGCGACGTTAAATATTTAGTCAGTGATAAAAACAATAAAGTATTTGTTTCTGAAAATCCCAAAGAAATTGATCAAGATGTCAAACAATTTTTCCCTGCTTTTTCAGACTTAAAAACCAATCAAAAAACAGGCGTTGCGTTTGATGTCAGTCCCATTGACCAAGAAAAATATGTAGTTGGCTATGCACCCCTGCAAAATATTGACGGTTTACCCACCCAAGACTGGAGCATTATTGTCGCAGATAAAGTCAGTACAGCCTTTGCTGCTCAACGTTATCTGTTATTAACGTTTGCCATAGGAAGTTTAGTGACAGCTTTAGGGGTGGCTATTTTAGCGGCCTATTTAGCTAACCGACTAACAAAACCCATTATCAACGCAGCCCAAGCTGTAGAAAAAATTGGGGAGGGAGAATTAGACACCCGTATTGAGGTTCAAGGGCGCGATGAACTTGCCACCTTGGGTTCTAATATTAATCGTATGGTGACTCAAATTCAAAGCCTATTAGTCGAACAAGAGGAAGCAACCCGTCAGCGATTAGAAGCGCAACAAGAAAACAAACAGCAACAATTAATCGTAGAACAAGAACGAAAACAACAAGAGCATCTGCAAAACGAATTAATGCGACTCCTCAATGATATTGAAGATGCCACCCAAGGGAACTTAACGGTTCGGGCTGAAATTTCTGACGGACATATTGGCATTGTTGCAGATTTTTTCAACGCTATTATCGAAAGTTTACGGGACATTGTAACCCAGGTAAAACAAACTACTCAGCAAGTTAACGTATCCTTGAGTGGAGATGAACAATCTATCCAAGAATTAGCCCAAGAATCTCAACGACAAGCCCAACAAATTCAACAAGCTTTAAACTCCGTTGAAGCTATGGGCCAATCCATTCAACAAGTATCCGCCAATGCTCAAGCGGCAGCCCAAGCAGCCAGAGAGTCTTCCCAAACGGCTCAGATCAGTGGAGACGCGATGGATAGTACAGTGGATAGTATTCTCCAATTACGGGATACCGTTGCTCAAACCACCAAGAAAGTAAAACGGTTAGGGGAATCATCCCAACAGATTTCTAAAGTGATTTCCTTAATTAATCAAATTGCTCTACAAACCAACTTACTCGCCATTAACGCCAGTATTGAAGCAGCCCGCGCCGGAGAGGAAGGACGGGGCTTTGCGGTGGTAGCAGAAGAAGTGGGACAATTAGCGGCACAGTCAGCAGCCGCCACCAAGGAAATTGAGAAAATTGTCGAAACCATTCAACACGAAACCACAGCAGTAGTTGAAGCAATGGAAGTGGGTACAGCGCAAGTGGTGGAAGGAACCAATTTAGCCGAAAATACCAGAGAAAGTTTAGAAGCGATTGTTGCAGTTTCCCGTCATATCGATGAACTACTACAGTCTATTTCTCAAACAACGGTTTCTCAAGCGGATACCTCCAAATCTGTGACTCAATTAATGGAAGAAGTGGCTCAAGTGTCCCAGAAAACCTCCCATTCCTCTACCCAGGTGTCCCAGTCCTTACAACAAACAGCACAAATCGCCAATCAATTACAAGAGTCTGTTGATACCTTCAAACTGAGCTAGCCACCACTCAGTACACTAATAACAGCTAATAGGGACATCATGACACAGGATAAGGAAAAAGAAATTAGGTTACAATTTCTCACAGAAGCCCAAGAGTATTTGAATGACCTAGAATCAGGGTTACTAGGATTAGGGGCTCATGGCATTCATCGTTCACAACTTGATAGCCTGTTAAGGGCTGCCCATTCGATTAAGGGCGGGGCAGCCATGATGGGCTTTCAAACCCTCTCAACCCTTGCTCACCGTTTAGAAGATTTTTTTAAAGTTCTTAAAGCTGGCGGGTCTCACAGTCTTGATGAACGGTTAGAAGGGCTATTTTTAAGTAGCGTGGATCGTTTACGACAAATTGCTCAATGGAACCGTCAAGGGGTCGATATTGACCCCACTTGGTTAGCAACACAGGTCAATCCTCTGATGGATGCTCTTTATGAACGATTGGGTGATCCACAACCAGAAGATGGGGTCAACCTCCTTTCAGAAGAAGCAGAGGAAGACATGGTGTCACTGATGTTTGAATCGGAGGTGGAAAGCTGCTTACAACGTTTGGAGTCAGTCTTTAATGATCCCCAACAGCCTTGTTTACGGGAAGAATTTTTGATTGCAGCACAAGAGTTGGAAGGGTTGGGGCAGATGTTAGAGTTACCTGCTTTTTCTGCTCTGTGTCAGTCTATTATCCAAGAAATAGAAACGCATTCTGAGGATTTGCCAACGGTGGCTAATTTAGCCCTACAAGAATGGCGGCGATCGCAGGCGATGGTTATGATCGGACAACGGGAGATGATGCCATCGGCACTTAATCTCTCTGCTCAAACATCAAGCAAGGAAAGCGAGATTTTGGAAACTCACTTTGATGAGTTGGATGATTCTCCTTTATCTTTTGGCATTCCTCCTCAGTCCGAAGATTTACAGCAGTTTGCTGATATGTCTCTGGAAGTGAATGCGGCGTTGGAGTTGGGTCAACAAGAGGAACCCGATGAGATCATTATGACTCCAGATACCTTAAAATCCTATGTTACAACTCAAGAATTTGCCCAAGAAGCCCAAAACTTTTTCGCAGATTTAGCAGATTTAAAGGATCCAACCCCTCCAGTCTCAGAGAAGTTTATTATTACGCCCTCCTCTACCCAGACAGAAGAGGATAATCAGCCAGATACCATTCGTGTTCCTGTTAAACAATTAGAAACCCTCAGCGATCAATTTGGGGAACTGACCATTGAACGTAATGGCTTCAATTTACAGATCAAACGCCTTGGTCATCTCATTGAATTATTAAGCGATCGCATCCAAACTTTAGAACAATCTAATCAACGCTTACGGAATGCCTATGATCATACGGCACCTCAAGTTAGAACGAAGGAACAGGGACAAACCAATACACTCCTAGAAACCTTTGATTCTTTGGAAATGGATCGTTACAGTGACACCCATCTGGTTTCCCAAGATATTATGGATACGGTGGTTCAACTCCAAGAAGTCACCAGCGATCTACAACTCAATTTAGAAGAGACACAAAGTTCTTCACGGGCTTTTTCTCGTACGTCTCAATTAATGCACAATACCATTACCCGACTGCGAATGCGTCCTATTTCTGATATAGTGGGGCGATTTCCCAGAGGGTTACGAGAGATGGAGGTGCAGTATGGTAAACGGGTCAATTTGAAAATTAAAGGGGGTGAAACTTTATTAGATCGGGCGGTGTTAGAAGCCTTAAACGATCCCTTATTACATCTATTCCGTAACGCCTTTGATCATGGAATTGAAGCCCCAGAGGTTCGTCAAGCCAGGGGAAAACCTCCGACGGGAACTATTTACATTACAGCCGGTTATCGGGGTAATAAAACAGTAATTACCTTACAAGATGACGGAGGAGGCATTGACTTGGAGAAAATTCGCGTCAAAGCTTTGGAAATGGGACTTGAAGAAGCGGATCTTCAACAAGCCAGTTCTGAAGATTTATTAGATCTGATTTTTGAACCTGGGTTTAGTACGTCTGCTGAAGTTACGGACTTATCTGGCCGTGGTGTGGGAATGGATGTGGTTCGTACCAATTTACGCCAAATTCAGGGGGATATTCAAGTCAATACCCAACCTCACCAGGGGACAACGTTTACCATTACTGTTCCTTTTACCCTTTCAGTGGTTCGGGTGTTATTAGTAGAAAGCGCGGGAATATTATTGGCTTTTCCCCATACTGTCATTGAAGAAATTGTTCCGCTTCACCCTGAAATGCTAATGAAGGGTGTTGCTCAAGAGGTTCTTAACTGGGATGGGTATTTGGTTCCACTCATTACCTTAAAACAATGGTTTGATTTTCCTCGCTCTCCTCAGATAATTTCGACAGATATGACTCCAGTGATTGATAAACAGACGGCTTTAATCATTGCTAATGGTAATGATTATGTGGGTATCCCGATTGATCACTATTGGGGAGAACAAGAAGTGGCGATTCGACAAGTGGAAGGCAATGTGGGACTTTCCCCAGGGTTTAGTGGTTGTACTATTTTAGGGGATGGACGAGTGGTTCCCTTAGTAGATGTGATGGAGTTATTACAATGGCTTGGCGATCGCTCTGCTCAATTTTCTCTGACCCCCAAACTTTCTCCCACCACTGCGAAGTTAGAAACACAATTTACTGAAAATACCGCTAAAGCAGTTATGGTGGTGGATGATTCGATTAATGTGCGTCGTTTCTTGGCTTTAACCCTAGAAAAAGCAGGTTATCAGGTAAAACAGGCTAAAGATGGTCAAGATGCCCTAGAACAGTTACAAGGGGGTTTAGGCGCGACGGTTCAATTGGTCATTAGTGATATTGAAATGCCTCGTCTTGATGGTTATGGTTTATTATCTCGTCTCAAATCCAGTTCAATATTGCAACAATTACCTGTGATTATGTTAACGTCCCGCAGTGGGGATAAACACCGTCAGTTAGCCCTGAATTTGGGGGCTTCCGGTTATTTTTCTAAGCCGTTTAAAGAGACTGATTTATTAGCCACAATTAAACAGTTAATTGAACATTAATTCATTTTAATTATTCTCTATTATGACTCTTTATTCTTCTCGTCACTCTCGTCGTTTAGCTGAAAAAACTAAGGAAAAGACTCAGCAAATTATTACTTTTCTGTTAGGAGAAGAATGGTTTGCTTTACCAATTGATAGGATTCAAAAAGTCGTCCCGTTAGGTAAAGTCTATGGTGATCCTCAAAGAAAAGGTATTAGTTTAACTCATTATAAAGGCCAAGAATTATTAGTGATTGACGTAGCACGTTGTATTTTTGGACTGGAAACTCTTCCCTGTCAACAGAATACGTATCAAACCCGTTTTTTACTCATTATTAACAATGAAAATGAACAGTTGGTCGGTTTACCCATAGACTCAACTCCCTCTATTTCTAGGGTTTCTGAATCAGGTTTCCTTCCTTTACCCGATATCTATTTAACTCAAGGTAATATTCACTGTATCAGTTCTACGCTTATTCAAGTTAATGAGCAGAATTCTTTCTTTGTCTTAGATGTTAATAAATTAACGTCAGTTAACAACAAATTCTAAGGTACAGTAAGGTTTCTGTAAAAAACTGGGGTGCTAGGATTCGAACCTAGGAATGGCGAGACCAAAACCCGCTGCCTTACCGCTTGGCGACACCCCAATAATGTTGCCTTTGTAATTATAACAGTACAGTTCCCTAGTTTGTCAAGGGTTTTTCTATTGTCGCTTCGCTCCTGGGTGTAGGGTGTAGGGTGTAGGGTGTGGGGTGTGGGGTGTGTGGGGGGAATTGTTATTTTCCTGGTTAGTCTATTGATCTGAAAACAGCTATAGTCCTCCACCGTCTTATGGCAGTGTCTTCGGTTAGTTGGGGTTTGAATCTCCATCTAACCAAACCCTACATCCTGTTCAAAGCCAAGTGGCAACAGACCGTAACGCCTCAGGAATGGGAGTGTCTGAGTCAAACTCTAATAAGGTTTCTGAGTGTCCTAAATACCCTGACTGGGCAAAGGATAGCAACATACGAGACAATGCGACCCAAACCACTGCATCAAATTCCCAATCCTGTCCTTTTCTAGAATAACAACTGATAGATTTTAATGCCCAAAAATAACTATTTCTGACTATAGAACCGCCCTTTTTATAAGGAGGTAAATCTTCTTGATGGATAGATAAAATATCATCTTTTAAATATACTTTCATTAAGCACAAACTATCGCTGACACTGAGAGACTGTTTATAAATAGAATCTTAAGACGGTAGGGTGGGCAAGTTAAAGACTTATCTAAACTAACTTCATCCTTGGAAACCTTGCCCACCCTACAAAATTCGTTGTTATTATTTCTTTAGGAACAGTCTCT
>JASJDW010000016.1 GCA_030064955.1 Crocosphaera sp. | reverse complement strand
ACCAATTGATTAATATCGAAGAGCAGGGTTTTCAGGCTTTCCTCGCTAGAAAACAAGGATAAGACTTGGTTTCTGAGGGTTTCTGATTCCCTCAATTTCTGCTCAGCGTCTAACATTTTCTTGCTGAGTTCCCCTGATTGTTGTTGCTCGACTTGACCCAGTTTTTCGGTTTCGGTGACTTTGAGTTGACTATAATTATCGTAGGCCGGCTTCACAAAATTTAACGCCACATAAATTGAACCCACTAATCCTAATATTCCCAAGCAAATGCCGGTAATTTGAGGGGTAAAGGTAATGCCAAAGGCCGTAGGATAACTACTGCCAAGGTCGTCAAAATCCTCATCGGTTTGAGTGGGGTTAAATTCTTCTGAGAAGGTCATGGTTTGATTACTCCTTTATTTTCTAGGGTTCTAATGCGGTTCACAAGACCAATGGCCCCAGTGCGGGCGAATTCTTGAATTAACTCCGATGAGGGGCGATCGCTGATAGCAGTGCTAATACTATATCTAACTCCTTGAGGATATTCGATTTCTAGGTTATCAGGAGCATTGGTCGTGTCTATGGGAAAGTCTTCTAAACTGGCTGTTTTAATCGCTGTTTTTTCTGCGTCTAGCAGGGGAGAACTTTGTAAGGTTAAGACAAAGTCATTGAGATCGTCGTAACTCATGGCATAACCAGCAATGGTTACTTCAGTATCGGTTTGGGTAATGGATCCCACTTGCACATTAGGGGGAATTTTCCCTTCCAGTTCGCTTAAAATGGCCGACCAAGGGCGAATTTGATTGAAGACAGTCACTAAAGATTGAATCTCTTGATCATTTTGTTGCACTTTGGCATTAATTTCTTCAAGACTTTGGTTCTGTGAGCTTAATTGTCCTAATTGACTTTCTAATTGTTGGATGTCCTGTTCTGTTGAGGAAGACAACTGATTTAACACCAACAGAGAACTAGCAGTGATTGCAGGTAGGATCACCATTACGGCCCCACCAATAATCAGAGGAAGTTGTTCTTTTAACGATACCCCACGGGACTGATTAACCAGAGTGGTTTTTGTGGTGGTATCCAGATGACGATCTTTAAGGAAATTAACGTCTAAACTATACATAGACTACACCTCCCGTAATCCTAAACCTAGGACGGTTCCTAAGGCTGGCCGTTGCACAGACGGAATCTCTTTATCCATTTCTAAGGATAAAGCAGCAATGGGATCAATTTGCATGGTGGGTAAACTTAAACGATGGGTAAAATATTCATCTAGCTGTACTAACCCCCCTCCAGGTCCTGCTAATAGGAGTTGAACCACTTCTAGTTCTTCGCTTTGGTTTAAGTAGAAGTTAATGGAACGACGCAATTCATCGGTTAAGTCCCCTAATACCCGCATCAATGCAGTCATCCCTGGGTTCACCGCCGTTCCTTGGGTGGTTAAACTATCGAATTGGGTAACAGGAATGGTCATTCCTTGAAGAATTTCTGGGTTACGAGAAGGGGGTAAGTTCATGGCCCGTGAGAGGGCATTTTGCATCTGAAACGTGCCAATGGGAACGGTTCGAGAGAATTGGGGGACCCCATCGACCACAATAGCAATTTCTGTGCTATCGAACTCCACATCCACTAAAACCGCTGCCTCTGTAGACCCAAATTGTCTCAGTTGTTCTCGAATGGTACGAATGACAGAAAAACTGTTGATTTCTAGAACATCAATTTGTAATCCTGCTTGACCCAAGGTATCCATGTAGGAGTCGGTTACTTCCCGTCGGGTTGCTACCAGTAAGACTTGTACTTTTTCGATGCCATCCTCATCTTCAAAGAATCCTAATTTTTGATAGTCTAAATCTACTTCTTCTCTGGGATAGGGTAAGTACAAAGCCGCTTCATGATTTAGAACCATATCTCGCAATTCTGCTTCATCTAATTCGGCAGGAACGGGAATAATGCGAATAATGGATTCTCGCATGGGAACAGCGGTAGCAACTTTTTTTGTTTTGATTTTATGTTCAGTAAAAAACTCCTGAATTAATTCAGCTAATCCGGGGGAATCAATGATTTTTCCCTCTTCAAAAATGCCTTCTGGCACTTCAGCAGTACAAAATTTGGCTATTTTATAACCTTGACCATGTTTGGCTAGTTTAACTAGGTTAAGTCTTTCAGGGGTAATTTCTAAACCTACCCCGTCAGATTTTCCCCCAAATAAACCCCCAATAGTATCTTGGATACGACTTAACATCTCTTTATCAAATGAAACTAGATCGATTGGCTTATGGGTAACATGGGAAACCAGTGTTGATAGAAATCACACCCATACGGTTCCCGTTCTAATGTAACTTAAATTTTCCTGACATCCCAGGTATTTAATGTTTTGTTGTATGCTGCACTGTATAACCTTTTTAATTATCCATCAATATAAACCTTTAGGAATGATTGCTTAAGTCATGCTATATCTCAAAGATGTTATGTATCATCCCCCGGCAACGGTTGAGCCGATTTTGAAGGCAACTAATTTAGAATTAGGGTCTCAAGAATTAGGACTGGTGGTTGGACCGAGTGGTTCAGGAAAAACAACGTTACTAGAAATTTTGGCAGGGTTAGCCCAACAAACAAAAGGACGTATTTTTTGGCGCGATCAAGAATTAACTTTTTTAGAATTACAACAACTCTGTGGCTTGGTTTTTCAATTCCCTGAACGACATTTTTGTGGCAGTAATGTCTTAGAAGAATTACGCTTAGGTCATCCAGAAATTACCAGGGAAAGTATTAACAATGCTTTGGCCGAAGTTGGATTACCAGACATTCCTCTTAATACGTCTCCCCATCGATTAAGTGGCGGACAACAGCGACGTTTAGCCTTGGCCGTTCAATTGATTCGTCAACCCAATTTACTATTATTAGATGAACCAACGGCAGGCTTAGATTGGTCAATGAGACAACAATTAGCTAAGCTTTTGTCTAAATTAAAGCAACATTGGACACTATTGATTGTTTCCCATGATCCTGATGAATTACTAGCGATCGCTGATCGGTGTTGGCGCATTAATAAAGGAGAATTAGTCTCAGCTAATTAGAAGCTTTAACCCCTTATTTCTTAAGTTCAATTTGACGAGAATTTTCTTTTAATTCAATCCATCCTAAGTCTTTTAAACGATGAACTAAATTGGAAATCGTTACCCCTAATTCTTCAGCAATGTTATACAGTTCTTTCCACTGTTGTAAATTGCGGTTTTCACAAATTTCTTTTAATTTAAAACGAGGCATCAATAAGCAACTGGCAAAGTATTGTGCCTGCCATTCAATTCCATTTAAGTTAACTTCATTACGACATAATAAAGGTTCAACTTTCATCATTATTTTACCTACTGATAAACATTTGTTAACCCTATGCTGATCAATATGTAATACCCAATGTCCGATTTCATGGGCAATAGTAGACTCTCCAAACCCTCCCCTTAATTCGGGAATTAATTCATTGACTTCAATTAACTTTTCTAGGGGAAAAATTCTCGCAGCAATCACTCCTTTTTCATCATTGGGAATATGATCCCACACCACATCTAATCCTAAAAATTCTGCTATTCGACTGGCATCTATGGGAAATTTTAACTGATAGTTTGGGGTATTTTCCATCTCCTGTAAAATTTTAATGGTTTCTTTCTCAATGGTTGTTTTGGGAATAAAACGAAATGGCTTAAATATTTGCATGGTTTATCCCTCCTTGTCTTCCTGTATCGCTTGATTAAATATTTTTTCTGCAAATTTGGGATTTTCTTTCATTCTTCTAAACAAAGTGGGCATACTTTTATAGTGTTCCCGCAAAAAGTCCTCATTGTCTTCAGGAAGTTTTCCCGCTAAAAAGATTAACTCGTCTGCATCTAAGTCTAAATAAGCAGCTAAGTCTCTAATAATGTCCTCTTTGGGGGAATATTTAGCCCTATCGTTTTCTAACTTGGATAAATAGGTAAAATCTATCTCTAGCTTCTCAGCTAACTCCCTTTGACTATATCCCTTTTTTTTACGCCTTTGACGGATCACTTTACCAAAACTTTGACTCACGGTTTCTCCTGGGTAACTTTTTTCTGAATCACACTTGACTAAAAAATCAATATCAGTTTACCATAGCAGTGTTGACTAAAAAATCAACCTTTGAGGCAACTCCAACAAAGTTTAGGAAAACCCCATCAGATAGGTTGTCCAAATTTTCAGCATTTTTGTAGAGGAAAATCAGTATTATGGTGCAAGAAACCCTAACAGTAACAAAAGAGCAAATTTTGTCTAACTTTAATCAATTTTTAGACAAATATAATCAACAAGAATCTAGTATTATCACCAAAGAAGAGGAATTAGAACAGGAAAAAAATAAGCAATTATTAGAGAAAGCTGGGGAATATACCGTTAATAATATTGTTAACAGTATGGCTTCTCTGCAATTAGATTTTGGGCAAATCATTCAAAACTTATCTCAAAATTTAACAACAGAATCCACTAAATTAGATGAACTCAAAAAAGCTATTACTGTTAAACAAGAGCAACTTGAAAAACTACGCCAAGTAAGATTAGTCGCTGATGCACTGTATATTTTAAGACAAGAATATCAAGAAAAATTGAAACGATTACAAGAAGAAAGTAATCAACAACAAGAAGCTTTAGAAAAAGAACAAGAAAAAACTAGAAATAGTTGGGAAAAAGAACAACAAGAATTTACTGTCAGAATTGAAGAAGAAGCTGAATTAATCAACAAACAGCGGGAACAAGAAACAGCCGATTATCAATATGAAACCCAACGATTAAGAAAAATAGAACAGGATGAATATGAAGAGAAAAAACGTCAGCAGGAAAGAGAATTACAATTATTAAATGCAGCAAAAGAGAAAGATTGGAAAGAACGAGAAAACTTATTAAATGAACAAGCCAAAGAATTTGAAGAAAATAAGCAGAAAATAGATGAATTAGAAGCAAAAATTAAAGAAGAATACAATAAAGCCAAAGGAGAAGCAATTAAAACGGCTGATAGAGAAGCGCAAGTTAAAATCAATTTACTAGAAAAAGAATGGGAATTAAACAAACAAGGCTATGAATTCAAAATACAAGCCTTAGAAACCAAAATTAACCAAAATAATGAACAAATCACTGACTTGACTACCCAACTCCAAAACACAACGAACCAGTCCCAAAACTTAGCCTTACGTGCATTTCAAGGTAATAACTAGACCCAATAAATCCATTAAGTAAAGAGGTGTAAACATGGCACAAAAAATTAATTCTAAAAATACAAAAGCTCAAATTTTAGAAGCTTATGGAGAACTAATGCAAGAAAAAACAGCATTAGAAAAAAAAGTTAAACAACTTGCACAAACTCCAACCGTTACGACAACAATTGCTAAAGTCAATAATACCAATACTTCTACTAAGAAAGAAACCATGAAAACTCAAGCCGAAGTTTCTAATAATAAAATTACTGTAACAATTGAAAACTTAGAAAAATTACAAGGTAACTTTGGTAGTGCAGTTAGTCACTTATCAGAACAATTAATAACAGAAGCTTCCTTATTGGCAGAACTTAATAAAATTGCCACAGAAGAATTAGCAGAATTAGTAGAATTACATGAGATAGAAACCATTGAAGATGACACTTTATCTAATTTAATTGAAGAGTATCAAACTACGGCAAAAACCAATAAAGAAGAATTAACGAAACAACAAGAAACTTTGGTAAAAGAATTAGAAGAATTACAAAAAAATTGGCATAAAGAAAAACAAAATTATAACCGCGATGTTCGGGAAAGAGATCAAGAATATTTGACCAATAAAAAGCGAGATCAAGAACAGTATATCTATAATTTAGAATTAGAAAGACAACTGGATGAAGAACAGTATGAAGCGGAAAAACAAACTTTATATCAAGAGTTGAAAGAGACTAAAGAAACTCAGGAAAAACAATGGCAGGAAAGAGAAGATATAATTACCAAACAAGAAGAAGAACAGGAAGAAACGAAAGAAAAAGTTGAACAATTAAAACAGGAATTAGAACAAAAAATTAAACAAGCTAAAGAAGAAGGGAAAGGAATTGGTAACTATCAAGCTAAAATTAAATCTGATTTACGCAGTAAAGAAATAGAAGGAGAAAAACATAACTATGAACTAAGAATTGCTGCGTTAGAAGAAACCATCCAAAATCAAGAAATGCGTCGGCAAACTCTCTCTCAACAATTAGAAGCTTCCCTCAAACAAGTGCAAGATTTAGCCGTTAAAGCGATTGAAGGAACTTCAAATCGAAATTCCTTTGAAGCGATGAAAGAAATAGCGATGGAACAAGCTAAAAATCAACAAAAAAGTAAATAAAATCGGTAGGTGGGCAAATTAATCAAAAATGTTATGTAGCAGTTTCCATACTTGTGAGGTACAAACTCTTCTAGTTTTAGGAGTTCGGGAGTTCGGGAGGGCAGGCTTCGCCCGATGCTCCCCAGCAGGAGTTCAGGAGTCCAGGAAATGTTATCATAAGAGAGTAATGTTGTTTATTTTGTCCACTTTGTAACTAAAATTAATACCGATATTTTAGTCCATAATCTTAAACAGCAAACTCTGTGTGTAACAGTTCAAAAGAACCAACATAATTTGGAGTTTGTCGAAATTGTAATTGTGGTGAATTCGGGTTGATGGGGTGAGGGGTTAAGTGAGTTCCAATAACTTTTGTGTCGCCAAATTTAGCATTAGTAAAATTAGCATCATCAACAATCGCATTCGTTAAATCAGCCCCTTCCAAGTCAGCATCCATTAAATTAGCCCCTTGGAGATTTGCCCCTCGTAAATTGGTATGACGTAACTTAGCCCCTTGAAGATTTGCCCCTTGTAACTTAGCCCCTTGAAAATTGCTATATCCGAGTCGAGATTTTTCAAAATTGACTCTTTCTAAATCAGTGTAGCTTAAATCAACTTCTTTGAGAAACGCATGGCTTAAATTAGCCCCGAAAAAGGATGCTTGTTGTAGGTTTGCACAGCTTAAACGGGCTTCAGATAGATTAGCCCAATTAAAATTGACTCCAGTTAAATTGGCTTCTCTAAGGTTAATTCTCTGAAGATTTGCCCCACAACAATTAGCATAAGATAAATCAGCAGCCCGCAGATTGGTATGAGATAAATTTGCCCCACTTAATTTAGCCTTGATTAAAATTGATTTAACCATGAAAGCCCCTGTTAAATCCGCTTTTGTTAAATCCGTTTCAATCAGTTGAGATTGGCTCATTTTAGCATAGGTCAAATCAGCCCAATTTAAACTGGCTTGACTTAAATTAGATTTTGTTAAAAATCCGCGACTGAAGTTAATTCCCATTAAGTTCGATTTAGTTAGATCTACGCAGATTAACATCACTCTCGATAAATCTATTCCGCTTAAATCGAGTTCCGAGAATTCTCGATGGCCTTGTTCATATTGTCGTAGTAGGTCACTAATATTCATAGTGGGATTAGACACACTCAAAGATGATAAATAAATCGCAGTCAGCACCACTGTTGTTTAGTCAATGTAAACAAAATATTCTCTCGCTACAAAGAGAGATTAATCAATGTACTGCTGTTAATTATCCTGAGGTGACAGGAGTAAAGTGTTCGTGTTCCTCATTTTACTCCAACAAAAATATAATAGATCTTATTCCCTCTAATTTGTTAAAAAACTTATTTGTTGTTGATGTTTACTCACACTATTTTGTAAAGTATTTTATCGAATCCTCCGTATAAATATCTAATTTATCAATATTGTTGATTTTGTTACTGAAATTTAACTGTCCTTGTCTACTTTTTGTCAGTGTTTTCAACGATGTTTCTCTTAACTTTTTATCATAATAGTGGGTTAAAAACAATTTAGTCTGAATTAGGAACTAAAGAATATATTTGACCGTCCATAAGAATACGGGTAATTCCTTTCGCTTGTAGATGGTCGCAGGTTTTATAGAGAAGACGGCCATCAGGGACTTTGATCACTCGTTGAGAACGATTAGAAAACCGACGGGCAACGCGATGGTTATCAAAAATCGGTAAAGTTTTTTGTTGCACTTCATCCACAGGAATTTGACCGAGATGGGCAAACTCTTTTAAGGGTTTGGCAATTAATTCAGCAGACCGATCAATCACCAAGTAACAGGTTTTAGGGAAGATGGCCGCAGATAAGGGTAGAACTTGAATATCTTTAGTTGTGGACAAAGACTCATTATAGTCTTCATCCTCATCCTCTTCATCCTCATCCTCTTCATCATCCCAGTCCTCATCACTATCTTCTAGGTCTTCTCCTAGCATTTCTCCCACCGCAACCACATTAACCTCTTCTAGTTCTTCTGTGGGTTGTTCTTCATCTTCTTGTTGAGAAATTAGGATCGGGGCCTCTTTTTTAACCGTGACTGGTTTTGGTTTTGGGGAAGATTCTTGGGGTAAGGTATTAATGGAAGATTGATCCTGTTGTGTGTGATCCTCAGTGGGTTGGGGGATGGAAAGGGGTTGTTGTGAGGAAACTTCCTCAGCGACTTTGAGAACAGGTTTTACCTCTTCAGTGGTTTGATCGCCTTGTGAGTCAGCTTGAGGTTTAGTGGTTCTAGCTAAACGTTTTTGTTGAATTAAATCTTCATACTCCACATCCGATAGAGTATTTTTAAGAAAACGACTAATGGTAGAACTGCTGACCCCGTAACGGTCAGCTAAGGTAGAGGTAGTTTCTGGGGTCTGACGATAAAGATTAAGAATTTCTTGTTTGTCGTCGTTGGTTAATTTCTTGGGACTCATGGGATTATACCTACCTTTTTGGCAGTTCGACTCTAGCTTAACACCCCAGAAGCATCTGCTAAGATTATCCCCAGTAACCTAGAGGTGAACTGATTCTCAACAGATGGCTAGGACATCAGGATTTTATGGATTGCCTGATCTAGTGTATCGCTAACCGCTAGGTTTCATCCCTTCTTAGTATCAAAAACTTAACGATTATGGCAATGGCAAAGGGGAAACCCGCTTTATTAGTGTTAGCTGATGGAACAACTTTTGAAGGGTTATCCTTCGGTGCAAAGGGAACTACCGTAGGAGAAGTAGTATTTAATACAGGAATGACAGGATATCAAGAAGTTTTGACCGATCCCAGTTATTGTGGTCAAATTGTAACGTTTACTTATCCTGAATTGGGTAATACAGGGGTAAACTCCGATGATGAGGAATCGGAAAAACCCCAAGTTAAAGGGGTGATCGCCCGTAACATAACTTATCGTCCCAGCAATTGGCGATCAACCGAGTCCTTGCCTGATTATTTAATTCGTCATAACATTGTTGGTATTTATGGCATTGATACTAGGGCGTTAACCCGTAAAATTCGCTCGGTGGGGGCAATAAATGGTATTATTTCCGCAGAAATTCTCGATAAAAGTGAGTTATTGCGTCAAGTTCAATCAGCCCCTTCTATGGCAGGGTTAAATTTAGTTAAGGAAGTGACCACCAAAGAGATTTATGAGTGGTCAAACCCAACGGATAGTCATTGGGCGTTTAATACAAATAACGATAATGGTTCTACAGAATCTTTAACGGTTGTAGCGATTGATTTTGGAGTAAAACGCAATATTTTACGACGGTTAGCCAGTTATGGCTGTAAAATTATTGTCGTTCCTGCTGATACCCCTCCTGAAGAAATTTTAAAGTACAATCCTGATGGTATTTTCTTGTCCAATGGGCCTGGGGATCCATCGGCGGTAACAGAAGGAGTGAGTACCGTTAAAGCATTAATTGAACAAGGAAAACCCACGTTTGGTATTTGTATGGGACACCAAATTTTAGGGCTATCTTTGGGGGCCGAAACCTTTAAATTGAAGTTTGGTCATCGGGGTTTAAATCAACCCTGTGGACTGCAACAAAAGGTGGAAATTACCAGTCAAAATCATGGTTTTGCGGTAACAGAAAAATCCTTAGACGCAGAGGTGGAAATTACCCATCTTAATTTGAACGATCGCACCGTTGCTGGATTATCCCATAAAACCTTACCTTTCTTCTCTGTACAATACCATCCTGAAGCTAGTCCTGGCCCCCATGATGCTGATTATTTGTTTGAGAAGTTTGTCAATATGATGAAAGAGAATAAAGGAAAATCATAAGGGAATAAATGTTAGGTATAGCAGTTCCCATACTTGCGAGGTACAAACTCTTCTAGTTTTAGAAGTTAGGAGTTCAGGAGTTCGCGAGTTTAGGAGAGCAGGCTTCGCCCGATGCTCCCCAGCAGAAGTTGAATATTAGGTGTACCTCATGAGTCCAGGAAATGCTATATTTCTATTCCCTATTCCCTTCAAAAATGAGTGAAACCCTTGCCTTGACGGTTCGTGTCTGTAATGAACTGTTAACTAGTTTATGTCAATTATTAGCCCTCTTTGTCATTTTTGTTGGCATTATGAGGGCTTTGATTATTTTCCTTAAAGATTTACTGTTTAAACCCCAAACAACAGAAGCCTTTCAACGGAGTCGTTTGGCCATGGGTTATTCGTTTTCTTTGGGTTTAAGCTTTTTGGTAGGGGCAAGTATTTTAAAGACGATGATCTCAAGTCGTTGGGATGATCTGGCCAGATTAATTCTTATTATTGCCGTACGAACAATTCTTAATTATCTCCTCACACAAACCATCGCTTCTTCTGATCAAAAAGAATCACTTCCAGTCTCAAATATGAACAACTCATAAAAAAGCTACCAACAGTAAAGACACAGCAACTTCATAAAAGGTAAGGGAACGGGCAACACAAAGTCCTGGTAATAGTTTCATGTTTTTGCTTTAATTTGGGTCAATAATCAATCGATGTTTGCGAAGAAAAAGAGGAGAGGTGATATTACAGAAGTCAGAAGTCAGAAGTCAGAAGTTCCTCACTCCGTTCCGGCGGTATCGCACAGAAGTTAAAAGTTAAACTAGGTATGTATCTAGATTTAACGAAAAGTTACTGTTCCTAACTACTACGCTTCAACTATTGCTATCACCAACGCCAACTCCTCCCTCAAAACAATGACCCCTCACACCTACTCATCTGTTTAAAACGCTTTGCAAAAAACAGAGTATAGATGTCGGACAAAGGCAGTAAGCTAATGTTTGTTTGTGACTGCGTTTTGCCTTCACTCTTAGTTTACTAGGTTAAAAATAATACTTCAGTCCCAGAAAAAAGAGAAATTTACTAATAAATTAAGAGAAAATTGTTTTAATAAAGTGGAAAATTAGGGAAACAAAGGGAAATTCTAACATCTACTAATTTGATTATATATAAATTATGTATAAAAAGATACTGGTATTATTACGGTTTAGTATAAATTACAACAATCTAATTTATATTTGTACAGAATTCAAAACTTATATCAGATGTTGGGTTTTCAAGGAACATCAAGAAGCAGTTTTGTAGGGTGGGCAAATTCAGAGATTTATCTGGACTACCAATAAAGTAGAAAACTTTGCCCACCCTACCGCTCAATCCAGCATCATTAATAATTCCAGCCATCGTATAACCATTAACGGGATTGGCTCTAGGAATAACAATGATACGATCGCCATTACTCATTGAAATATGTTTACCTTGTCTAATAATTTCAAACCCTGCTTTTTCAAAAGCCTTAATTGCTCGTAAATGATTAACACCAGGGAGTTTAGGCATAATTAACCCACTTCCACATAAAAGGACTCACTATCCTGATTTAATTCTTCAACCGTCTCCAAATAAATTTTAATCGCATCTTTAATATTACTAATTGCTTCTTCTTTTGTTTCACCTTGGGACCAACATCCAGGTAAACTCGGACACCATATTGCATATCCTTCTTCGCTTTCTTGTAACCTCACTTTGTAGCGCATATTTTTTAGGATTGAATGTTATCTGTCGCCATTATATCCTATAACTTTTAATAAAGAAGCTGGTCTTGATGTCGGTGCCTCTCTGAAGTCTGTGGGGGGTATTGCGATCGCCAAATTGAAATTGTTATTACCCCGAATGGAGAACTCTTCTAATGAAACCTATTAATTATAGTCAAATGAGCAATCAAGAACTTAAACAATATTTGATTAAAAATAAAGATAATAAAGAAGCATTTTATGCCTATTTAGATCGTAAACAGCAACAACCTAAACAGGTAATCATTGGAGTTGATGAATTAGATAACTTAACCCCTGATCAACAAATTGAATTAATTAGTCAACGCCTTCAAGAGAAATTTAATCTATAGTCAAGTTAAAAGATACAATTCAATAAAGAAGAAATATAATTTAATTGTACAATTTCTTCACTAAACTAATGAAAATTGATCCTCCAATATTAACAAAAGTATCTATTAATCTTCCTTTTGGCATTGGTGGGGCTGAATGGGAAGTTGACTCCACCCAACGTAGGGCTGCTTGGGCGTTGTATGTGGAGTTAGTAACTCGTGTTTCTGTCGAACCGTTAAACAGCGATGAAGGGTTAATACGTGAAGCTTTGAACTCTCTCTATAGCTTATTTGGTACAACCCGAGAAATTCTCAAAGAAGCAGGACCCGATGTGGGTGCATCTCTGAAGTCTGTGGGGGGTATTGCGATCGCAGTTTTAAATCGAGGGTTACGCCCTTTTTTAACCAAATGGCATCCTCTCTTACAAGTTTGGGAAGTAAAACGCCCTCCTGATGTTAGTCCGTTAGAATATGAAAAGCAATGGGATCAAGAACCTCAATTACGTCAGGAATTAGAGGATCTCAGACAGGATCTCTATCAATACGCCCTCGCTTTGGCCGATATTGCGGGTATTGAAACATCGATTAAAGGAGAGATTGACGGATGAGTTCCGGTTTTGAGTTTGATGTGTTTCTCGCTCATAATAGTTTAGATAAACCCCAAGTGCGGAAAATCTCAGCCAAACTGAGGGAAAGAGGGTTAAAACCTTGGTTAGATGAAGAACAAATTCCGCCAGGGAAGGCGTTTCAAGATGAAATTCAAAAAGCGATTCCTAAAATAAAATCCGCAGCTATTATTATTGGGGCTAAAGGCTTAGGAAATTGGCAAAAATTGGAACTAAAAAGCCTGATCAGTCAATTTGTTAATCGTAATACCCCAGTGATTCCAGTTTTGTTAGTAGGTGTGCATCAGATTCCTGATAATTTATACTTTCTCAAAGAATTTAATTGGGTTAATTTTGAACAAGAGGATGATAGCAGGGCTTTTTATAACTTAGAGTGGGGTATTACAGGCGTTAAACCTACTTCAAATACCAAAACCATCACCCTAACCGCAGAAGAATGGTTTAACAGTGGTTATAACAAAGGTGAATCAGGTGACTATCAAGGGGCGATCGCAGACTATAATCAAGCGATTAACCTCAACCCTTATAATGCTTTTGCTTATCATAATCGTGGTTGGGCTAAGTATAACTTAGGAGACTATCAAGGGGCGATTGCTGACCACAATGAATCTATCCGATTTAAGAATCCTGAACTGCATTTACCTTACACCCATCGCGGTTTAGCAAAATTAGCTTTAGGAAACTATCAAGGGGCGATTGCCGACTGCAATCAAGCGATTAACCTCAACCCTAACTTTGCTCTTGCTTACACCCATCGCGGTTTAGGTAAGTATAATTTAGGAGACTATCAAGGGGCGATTGCCGACTGCAATCAAGCGATTAACCTCAACCCTAACTTTGCTCTTGCTTACCACAATCGCGGTTTAGCAACATTAGCTTTAGGAGACTATTTAGGAGCGATTGCTGACTACAATCAAGCGATTAACCTCAACCCTTATAATGCTGTTACTTACAACAACCGCGGTTGGGCTAAGTATAACTTAGGAGACTATTTAGGAGCGATTGCTGACTACAATCAAGCGATTAACCTCAACCTTAACTTTGCTCTTGCTTACCACAATCGCAGTTTAGCCAAATATAATATAGGAGACTATCAAGGGGCGATCACTGACTACAATCAAGCAGCACAACTTTACTCACAATAAAATCAGAAAGATGATTATTGAGATGTGCTTGAGCGAGTGAAAAAGTTAGAAAATAAATGAACTTAAATATTCTCTCTTTTATCATATCCCCACCATCAGTATCAGGATTTTGTAGGATGATAGGATTTACAGGATAGGATGATGAGGTGGGATGATAAAATTTACTATATTAATTGCATTCATCTTCCCCACAAAGTTTAAAAGAAAAAAATCCTGAAAATCCCCTAATCCTGTTAAATCCTGATACTGATAATTAGTAAGCTATCTACACTACACCATCACTTTTATAATAAATAAATGAAACTAGAAGAAGTAACCTATAAAGTAATCGGTTGCTCTATGAAAATTCATAATACATTGGGCAATGGGTTTCAAGAAGTTATTTATCAGAGATGTTTAGCCATTGAACTGCAAAAAGCAGGCTTAACATTTGAGAGAGAAAAAGAACAAGCGATCTATTATGAAGGTATCCATGTGGGAACAAGACGGGCTGATTTTGTTGTAGAAAATAAAATTATAGTTGAACTCAAAGCTGTAATCAATTTAGAAAATGTTCATCTTGCTCAAGCTAAAAATTACGTCGTTGCTTATGATTTTTCTGTGGGATTATTAATTAACTTCGGTTCAACCAGTTTGCAATATAAAAAAATTTTTAATCCTAACTATAATGAGAAAATAAAATAAGGATGCTCCAAAAATTAGAGATAATGTTAAGAATATCTATAAAATAAGGCTTTTTGTGTATGACTTGGTATAATACAAATCTTATGTAAAATTATGATTATTATTAGCAATGATAGTTAATTCTTCTCAATCATTATTATTAAAAGAAATTGCTGAGAAAACCGCTCAAGCAGCCCGAAAATTAGGGGGACTTTCCACAGAAGATCGCAACCAAGCCATACAAGCGATCGCACAAGCTTTAGAAACGGCTTCAAACGATATTATTCAAGCTAATGAACTTGATTGTCAACTCGCAGAAAATGACGGTATTTCTAAACCTTTATATAACCGTTTGAAATTGGGAGACACGAAACTTAAAGCAACGATAAAAGGAGTAAGAGATGTTGTTAATTTACCCGATCCTGTGGGACATATTTCTATTCATAGAGAATTAGATGAAGGGTTAATCTTAAAACGAGTGAGTTGTCCTTTAGGGGTATTAGGCATCATTTTTGAAGCCCGTCCAGAAGCGTTAATTCAGATTACCAGTTTAGCTATAAAATCTGGCAATGGGGTGATTTTAAAGGGAGGAAAAGAAGCTTTAAACTCTTGTCAAACGTTAGTGAAAGTTATCCGAGAAGCCTTAGAGACAACGAAAGTGAGTCCTGAAGCAGTACAGTTATTAACCACCCGTGAAGAAATTAGAAACTTATTAGAATTAGATGAATATATTGACTTAATTATTCCTAGAGGTTCCAATGAATTTGTGAGATTTATTCAACAAAATACGAATATTCCCGTGTTAGGTCATGCAGACGGAATTTGTCACTTATATATTGATCAAAAAGCTGACTTAGAAACAGCAATCTCTATTACAGTGGATTCTAAAACTCAATATCCTGCTGCTTGTAATGCTATTGAAACGTTATTAGTTCACCAAGATATTGCTGCTCAATTTTTACCTAAAATAGCTGATGCTTTAACTTCCCATCAAGTTATATTAAGAGGAGATCAATTAACTCAAAATTATCTCAATATTGAAGCAGCAACGGAACAAGATTGGAAGACAGAATATAGTGATTTAATTTTATCGATTAAAATTGTAGAATCCTTAGAAGCAGCCATTAATCACATCAATACTTATGGTTCAAAACATACCGATGCTATTGTTACAGAAGACAAAAATAGCGCAGAATTATTTATGAATCAAGTAGATGCTGCTGGGGTGTATCATAACTGTTCAACACGCTTTGCAGATGGGTTTCGCTACGGTTTTGGGGCAGAAGTTGGCATCAGTACCCAGAAAATGCCCCCGAGGGGTCCTGTGGGGTTAGAAGGGTTAGTTACCTACAAATACCAAGTAACCGGAAAAGGTCACGTTGCTGCAACCTATTCCGGCAAAAATGCAAAAACTTTTACCCATCAAGATTTTTAATCTCTGCTACTAAAGGGTAAAAGTGTATATAATTTGACTGAGAACGGCTATAATCCAATCCGATTGACCGTACTGTATATAGAACGAGGGTGAGTGAACAACTCACCCCTTTTTGATTACATTAAGCCTAACTGGGAAAGGATACCTTGTCCGGTGAGATATTCGGTAGCAATACCAATGACAAAGCCAAGCATAGCTAGACGACCATTCCAGTTTTCAGCAAATGCGGTGAAGCCGAATTTAGTTTCTTGATTATCCATAGTGATATACCTCTGTATTAGGTAAATGCAATTAAGTCAAGTGCTTGATTACAATCTTAACAAAACTTTTTGGACATTGCAAGATTTCTTTACATTGTAAGAGAGAATTTTTTTAGTTTGCGATCGCAGCAATATTGTTATGAATTGCTTGTTGTAAAATAGGATCACCTGCTTTTTCGGCTATATATAAAGCTTCTTGGTAGTATTGCAAGGCGGTTGATGTTTTTCCTGTTAAATTGTAAATTTCTCCCATATTATTGAGAGTTTTAGCGATATCTGTGGGTTTATCTACCTGTTGAGTAATGGGTAGGGCCCGTTGATAGTAAGTTAAGGCTTCTTGATATTGTCCAAGACTTTGATAGGAAGCCCCCATATTATTGAAAGCAGCACCTACTACACGGCGATCGCCACTTCGTTGAGCAATAGGTAAGGCCTGCTGGTAGTAACTTAAGGCAGTAGAAGGTTGTTTGAGTTCATGATAATTGAAACCCAGTCCCACTAAAGCAAAAGCCTGTAGATTTTTTTTATCGTGTTGTTGAGCCATATCGAGAACTTGTTGCCAAGTAGCGATCGCTTCTTGAGATTGGCCTTGTTCCGTTTGTATTTTAGCTGCTTCTGTCAGTCGTTGTATGGTGGTTTCGATACTTTCGGTTTCTGACCAACTGGGTTGAGCGGTGAGCGTTAAGGTAACAGGAGTGAGACATAAGGTGATAGTAAGTAGACGAGAAATACAAGAGTTTATCATGGGTTTAAGTTGAGTAATTAAATAGATAGGATGAAAGTTTTTTGACACTGTTTAATATGACTAAGTAAAATTACGTAATATCAATAAACTTTGTCTAATAAAAATTCAGTAATTTCTTGGAAACAATCAATTTTAGATGATTGAAACATCAGAATTAATACTCTTATTATAATTTATTTACTTGAGTTTATCTTGTTTTAAAACATTAAAAACCCTTCATCATCACTCCGAGAAATTCCTTAACATAGACAAATATCTAAATAATCATTTATCAGTAGAAACCCTTATTAATTAATAATTATTGGATCAGGTTAACAACCTCTTCTGATTTTCTATTCCCTGTTCCTTGATTACTCAATTAAACCCATACTGACAGGGATCTGCTACAATTTAGCCTAAACCAAATTATCTGAGGAAGTATTCTATCTGTGTTTAAGAAACAATTTTCTTATAACTCTTGCCGTTTGGTATTATCTTTATGTTTAGGAACCTCTCTTGTTTTAAGTAGCTGTAATTCCCGAAACACAACCACAACAAATACTCAAACAGACAAAGATACTTTAAAGTTATTATATTGGCAAGCTCCCACTATTCTCAACCCGCACTTATCCACAGGATTAAAAGATACCGAAGCCAGTCGAATTACCTTAGAACCCTTAGCGAGTTATGACAAAAATGGCGAATTAATTCCTTTTTTAGCTGCTGAAATTCCCACGTTTGAAAATGGCAGTATTGCAGAGGATGGCAAGTCTGTTAGTTGGAAATTAAAACAAGATATAAAATGGTCTGATGGTACCCCATTTACTGCGGATGATGTGGTCTTTACGTATGAGTTTTTAAGTAATCCTAAAGTGGGAGCAACCAGTTCAGGAGATTATGAAATTATTGAGACAGTTGAAGCTATTGATGATCATACAGTTAAGATTACATTTAAAATCGTTAATCCCGCTTGGAATCGTTTTTTTATTGGGTCATCGGGATTAATTTTACCCCGTCATATTTATGAAAAATATAATGGAGAAAATGCCAGACAAGCACCTGCAAATTTACGACCGATTGGCACAGGTCCGTATAAAGTGGTTGAATTTAAGCCTGGAGATGTAGTTATTTATGAACCCAATTCTTACTTCAGAAATGCTGAGGAATTAGGGTTTAAACGCATTGAATTAAAAGGAGGTGGTGATGCAACTTCTGCTGCACGTGCCGTATTACAAACAGGGGATGCAGACTATGCTTTTAACCTACAAGTAGAAGCTCCTATTTTGCAACAATTAGAAACAGGAGGAAAAGGGAAAATTGTTTCAATTTTAGGGACATTAAGTGAGCGTATTTTATTGAATTTTTCTGACCCTAATAAAGCAACTGCGGATGGAGAGCGGTCAAATATTAATAATCCCCATCCTTTTTTGAGTGATAAAACTGTTCGAGAAGCCTTTAATTTAGCAATTGATAGAGATACGATTAGTGAACAATTATATGGTATTACAGGGCAACCAGCAAATAATATTTTACTTTTACCAGAAGAATATAATTCACCTAATACTTCTTATGAATTTAACTTAGAAAAAGCTCAACAATTATTAGATAAAGCGGGATGGAAAGATAGTAATAATAATGGGACAAGAGACAAAAATGGCATAGAGATGAAAGTGGTATTTCAAACATCAGTTAATCCCCTACGGCAAAAAACTCAAGAAATCGTAAAACAAGGATTACAGACTATTGGTATAGGGGTAGAATTAAAAAGTATTGATGCCAGTATTTTCTTCTCTGGTGATCCCTCAAATAATGATACGGTTGAGCATTTTTATGCTGACTTAGAGATGTTTACCACAGGGAATTATAGTCCAGATCCCACTAATTATATGGAGGGTTACAAATGCGACGAAATTCCCCAAAAAGCTAATAATTGGGTGGGAAATAATTATAGCCGTTATTGTAATCCTGAATATGACCAATTATGGGAAGCTGTAACCACAGAATTAGATCCTAAAAAACGACAAGAACTTTTTATAAAAATGAATGATATCGTAGTGAATGATATTGTTATTATTCCCTTAGTTCATCGGGCTGATGTTACTGCTATTAGTAACCGTTTACAAGGGTTTGAATTAACTCCTTGGGATCGTAATACTTGGAATATTAAAGATTGGAATTTTAAGTGATTTCAAACTATAAAATAGGTTAATTATTAATGGACTCATAAGATAATTTAATTTCCTATAATTTGTGGTAATCTTCTGGAGTATCAATATCAATTATACCCTGTGAAAAAGAGATAAAGAATACATCTTTTTTATATTTATTTATTATTTTTTTTGCTCCTCCTTTCTCTTGTAAGCTAACTAATTCAGAAAAAAAATTAGCCTGAAATAAAACAGGAACGCCGTAAGTATCTGCATAGTTACAAGCAATAATAGGCTTTTTCTGAGTCTGATAGGCAAACACTAGATTATTAATAATTTCTGTTGTTAAAAAAGGTTGATCGCAAACACAAATAATAGCAGCTTCTATAGCTTCAGAATAACTATTAATAAAATTAATTCCTACACCAATAGATGAACCCATCCCTAAAGACCAATTTTTATTCTCAATGACTGACACAGAAGATGGATCAATTACAGTGTTTATTTTGTCTGCATTGGCTCCCAAAACGACTATAATGGGGTGACAAATTGAATCTTTGGCTATTTTAATGGTATGACAAAGTAAGGTCGATCCTTGATAGGGTAATAGTTGTTTCGGGGTACCCATTCGTGTCGAAGATCCAGCAGCTAAAATAATAATAGCAATATTAACTTTTTGATTCATTTTTTTCTAGATATTGAGTTCGACTTTCTTAACTTTATTCGGTGTATGAATTGGTTGATTTCGTTGCTTTAAAAACCCACCATTACGATCAGTTAATACAGCTTGAATTTCTGTAATAATTGATAAAGCGATCGCTTCTGGCGTTTCTGCACCAATATCCATTCCTATGGGTGCATATAACTTTTCTAACATCTCTGGTGAATAGTTAAAATCTTGTTTGTTTAAATCTTCTAACAGCTTACTTTTACGTTGTTTTGATCCTAAACATCCTAGATATTTTATATTAGAAGGAATCAGTAGCTTGAGAATCTCTAAATCATCGAGATAATTATGAGTCATGATGACAACCATGACATCCTCATTAACGGATATTTGTTGCTTTAAAATATCTCGACGGGTCAATATAATTTCATCAGCCATTATAAACCTTTCTTTGGTTTCTTGATTAGCACGACAATCAATAATTGTTGTTTTCCAGCCTAAAATTTTAGCTAATTCTACTACAGGAATTACATCACGGCCTGCACCAAAAATCATTAAGTTAAGAGGTGGTTTAATGAACTCAAAAAAAACGTCTATTTTACCCTGCGAAAGTTGATAGCAATAGAAACTAGACTGTTGATTTTGTAAACAAGTTTGAGCATCTTTCAATAACACTAAATTCAAATCATCGTCTTTTATATTACTGTTAACTTGATTATCTAAGCTGAGATTTAAACGTTGCCCTACTTTAATATTAACGTTTCTTTCTACATTAATAACTGTAGCGATTATTCCAGGTTGTTGTGTTTTGAAACAGTGATTAATTAACCCTAAAGGGTTTAACTGATCATCTGGATCAAGCTTTTCAATTAACACTTTGACCACCCCATTACAACCGAGTCCAAACCCCCAGATAATATCTTCATCTGCTTTGGTATCATAAGTAACAATAATAGAGTGATTTTCTGTCATAGAAATACGAGTATGTTCTAGGATATCTTTTTCTAAACAACCCCCACTAATACTACCGATCATTTTTCCTGATGATGTTATTAACATTTTTGCACCAGGTTGACGATAAGTAGATCCTTCAACTTTAACAACTGTGGCTAAAAATAAGGTTTCTTTCTCGTTTTTATCTTGGGAAAATGCTGTCAAAATAGAATGAATTTCTCTCATGAGATTAATTAAGTTACGTTACGCCAATCGTTGCTACTCAATGATTAATTTAACTGTAACAGATCGAACATTTTTTTATCTTCCTAATTTACTCAACAAATTTCATTAGAAAATTATCCAAAAAATTCTTGCTTTTTCTTGACTTGACATGATACTATATACATAATGGAGAAGTTGTGCGCCTACAAACCATAATTATGGAAAAGTAAAAGTTAACAAAAGAAACAAGAACAAGATTGTATATATCAACCTTTATCTAAAGATTAATCATCAACCAACACCTTTTCCCTGTTACATATATCCTAGGTGTGGCTAAAATTAATAATTCATTATTGATAACAACTGGATAACTAATACAAATGCTCACCACCAAACCATAAAATATAGTCTCAGAAATAGCTAACTGTAACAACTGGACAATTAATACAAATGCTCACTACCAAACCATAAAATATAGTCCCAGATACAGTTAACTCGAACAACTGAATAATTAATACAAATGTTCACTACCAGACCATAAAATATAGTCCCAGATACAGTTAACTTATACAACTGGACAATTAATACAAATGCTCACTACCAAACCATAAAATATAGTCTCAGAAATAGCTAACTGTAACAACTGGACAATTAATACAAATGCTCACTACTAAACCATAAAATACAGTCTCAGATACAGTAAACTCGAACAACTGAATAATTAATACAAATGTTCACTACCAGACCATAAAATATAGTCCCAGATACAGTTAACTTATACAACTGGACAATTAATACAATAGTTTGGTTATTCCCCATTGTTTCTTTTCCATTTGTTGAGTTCGATAGTCATGGAGTTGTATCATTATTTTACGAATATTATTAACCATTTCAGATGTAGGGTTTTGGGGGAAGGGAAAGGTTTCAAAACAAGTTTTAGGAGTGTAACGAGTGTCACCTTTCAAAGTTGAACTTTGCACTTTTATCCAGAGTCGATGAATGTTTGATGTCAAGATACCTAAGATATAAAAATCATCAGATGCAATAACTATATTTAAGTCACCTGGTAGCCAAGTTAAAGATGCAGGTATAAATATAGCCCATTTAGATACTCTAGGAACTGTAAAATAACAAGATAAATCTTTGATTACTTTTCTCATTTCCGGACGATGACGTAAAAATTTCCACCAAAATTGTTTGGCTTTTTTATCTCTATTATTATCTCTATCAGGTTTAACTGTTAACTTAATATGTTCAAAAGGTAAACTATAATCACTTGCATCTTCTAAGGACATATTATTAAAATCAATAATCCATCGATCCGGTTGACCATGAGGATTTTTGGCTAAATTAGAACCCATTGAAAACAATTTTAAGACATCTTCATTTTTAGCGTCTTTGTTAATCCAACTATTAACCTGTTCTTCTGTTAGAATAAATCCTTTACCGACAGGAATAACACCTTGAAAACTTTTATTTTTGTTTGCTTTTAACTTGTTGGCAATGGAAACATCAATATGAGATTGTAGAGAAGAATTAATCTGACTTACTTGATGATCATCTAAATAATATTGATCAGGTTTTTGCTTACACCAATTAACTATACTAACATGAACCTTTGCTTCACCAGACCAAGGTTGAGTAGAAATAGCCTCATGAATATAACCTCCATTGTGAGTAATATAATCCAATGCAGCAACTCGACTTTTTCCTTGACTAATAGAGTTCGTTGCTACTAAACCGGCGCGTCCTTTTTCCTCTATATTTTCATGTGCTAATCGAAACCAATAGGCACAAAAATCTACAGAATCTTTAACCTTTGAATACTGCTTAAAAACCTTATCAATATAATCATCTCCTAAATTGATTCTTAGATGTTTACCCCCCAAAAAAGGAGGATTACCGATAATCGCATCTGCTTTAACCCAGTCGCTAAATAAAGCATCTTGACAAACAATATTATCATCCAAACTATCCAAAGGGAGAGGATTCTCTGTCAAATTGAACTTATCGATCGCAACTTTTCTAGCAATCATTAATGTCACCCTAGCCAACTCCACAGCAAACGGATTAATATCCATCCCATAAAACTGTTTGGGTGTCACAAAACTCATCTGCATTTGTTCATTTTTGGACTTACGACGCTGAGAAATTTTGCTTAATAATAACTGTTCAATGCGTTTTAACTCTTGATAAGCCACATAGAGAAAATTACCCGAACCACAGGCTGGATCTAGCACTGTATAACCTTGTAACTCTAACTGTAATTGATTCAATTCTCCAATGTTTTTAGCTGCCTCTATTTTCTCCTCCCAATAACGACTAATAGTAGGCCGAACAATCTTCATAATATCCGCTTCTGAAGTGTAATGAATGCCATAAGTATGACGTTCATCTTCATTGGCTGTCCCCTCAAAAATATTACCAAAAATAGCAGGTCGAATCTTATTCCAATCTTGAAGGGATGCTGCTTCTAAAAATTCCAATTCTCGTCTCGTTAACTCTATCGGTTGTATCTCAGAAAATAAACCTCCATTAAAATAACTAACTCCTTTATATTGTCCAGCAGGGGTTTTTCCAGGTTGATTCATTTCCCGAAATAAACCCCCTAAAACATCATAAGAACTCGCTCCGTTTCAACAATCTTTCACACAACACAAAAATAAATCTCTTGGTAATAAACCTCGATCTTGTGCAAACATCGCTAATACACATTGCAAGATAAAACGCTGTGCTTGTAACTCATTAAAACTATCTTTTTTACTCCGTTTCTGTAAAATTTTAAATAATTCCCCCATACGTCTTGCTGCTTTTTCTGTAACCTCCACTTGATTATTTTTAAACACAGGAGTTCGGTTTCCCAACTCCATAAAATTAAATGCACTAGCACGATTTTTTAACTCAGTAAGTGGGACAATATCAACCGGTTCATCTATCTGTGAATCAAAGTCAAAAATCCAAAATTCATCGAAGTTACATAAAATGACATAACGAGGGCGATCGGGGACTAATCGCATCCAATATTCAAAGGCTTGAGCATAATGTTTATCTAAGGATTCTCCCCGCTTTTTCATCTCAATTAAAACGCGAGGTTTCCACACTAAATCAGCAAACCCAGTCTTCCCTTTTTTACTGCCTTTCTTAATCGCTTCCTCATACCTTCCCCCCGCTTCTAATACCCCTTGATGACCAAATGCTTGAAAGAATCTATCTAAGAAAACTTGCGCCTCTTTTCGCTCTTTTCCTGTGATATATTGCCGACAATAATCAACAAATTTCTCTAAACTTTTGGGGGTAGCACTTGACATTTGCAAAAAAGTGTGTAATTATCATAAATTAGTAAGGTATGCTAGTCTTATTATGCCCTTCATAGCTTCAAAACTTACAAAATGTTACTTAAAAACTCCATAAGAGAGAGACGAGACACAAAAGTTTTGTTGAGGGTTGTACTGTCACTCATCCAACCTTGAACCAAATGAGGCGATCGCCACAAGTCCAAATGGTCAACCGAGGGATCAGCGTAGAAACTAAGTTGTCCTGTTCCTAGGATAGCAGAACTGTAGTGGGTAAATTGATCGTGACTGACGCGATAAATAGGAAAATTACCCAGTAAAGGAACTCCCCAACCATCGAAGGCAATTAACCCCTTAATATTACCCCCTTGTCCTTGCCATTGCCAAGCAGCAGTCACACCAGCAACCACCCCAGCACTAAAGGCAATAATCATTAAGTTTTGTGAGTTATACTTGCATTTTTCATGTAAATAGTGTAGGAGATGAACACCAGAATAGGGAGGATATTGATCTGTAGGAAAGATCAATAAGCGATCGAGATAAGTAAAGCGATCGGTAATATTGTTAACAAAAGAATCAGTTAAACTTTGTTGATGAAACCCAGGACAAATTACATATAAAATAGATTGATTTTTACTCATTCGTCTCTCTTTAAAGCTGTCATCATGGCTTGTTGTGAAACCGTTTGATAGACTTGTTGTAAATAGTCTTTAACAATGTTTGTTTCTTCGTAAGCTAAAGGTATTCTCCCTAAAATATCTAAAACTATTTTATTATCCGTAGGAGGAACAATAACCACTAACGAAGAGTCTAAAGATTCCTGATATTGCCAAAATTGTTTAATATCTAATGACTGATTTTCTTGAGTAATGTTTTCTTGTATTTCTTGATTTTTGTTAATGGTTTCCTTAAGCTCATCTGAAGTATTTTCGTCCTGACTCATTCTTGGTTTCCGTAAATTCCTTAACCCTTCTAAAATTTGATGTTTAGTTCTTCCTCTTAATTTAAAAATAATAAAAGGATCTTCCCTAAATCGTTCAGCTAATTGATAATAAATAGCCCCAATATGTTTACAAGGGTTAGCTTTATCAGGACAACTACAACGAGAATGAACATCCGATAACGTAAAAGGAAAGACACTTAGCCCATTATCTGTAAAAACCCTTTCAATATTATCTGGCATTTTACCTGATAATAATTGAGCGGAAAAAATTGCTTTTTTTGATAAACTTTCAATGATAAAATCCCAATCTTCATCGGTAAAAGGGTCAAGGGATAGGGAAACTTGATAAGGTTCAGGTTCTGTCCCTTGGACTTTAGCCAGCACCTCAGATCCAGAAAATTCAATGCTTAAAATATGACCTTCTCTAGCATAATTTCTTGCCCTTTCTAACCGTTTTTTAAAGCGATAAGAATCTAATAATTCTAACCAACGAACTACCCACCATTCCTGTTGAGGTAAATTACCATCATTGTTTAATCCAGTCGCTTTTATTCTAGTCATTTAATCTCCTGTTAATTAACTCTATTTCCTTCTTGTGAAGGCTTATTTTGTAATTGTTGAGCCTCATAAAAAGTTTTTAAACTATCAGGATCTCCCACATATCGCCAGTGCCAAGGTTCATAACTAATTCCTTGGGGGTTATTACGAGGAAAAGATAACTCAAAACTATATTTTGCTGCATTATTTTCTAACCAACGAAAAGCAGGGGTTTGTTCAAAATTTTCACTTAAATGAGTAGCAGGAACTTGACCATCACCAATATCAATCGCATATCCTGTATGATGTTCACTATATCTTGGCGGTGCGCTAACTTCAGCCCTTTTTCTTGTATCTTGGTTCCTTTGCCGTTTAATTTCAAAGAATAAATATTCTTGTTCTTGAACGGTTCTAAAGCCAGAAATTGGTGTTAAAATAATGCCACTTGCTCGTGCATCTCGCTGCATTCTCAAAAAGCCATCTGCTGCTTTTGTTCTCAGTTTAATTCTGCCGTCATTGGTGATCCCTTTGAGTTGGTTAGGATCAGCTTCTTCATAAGGTAAATGACCTAAAATATTTTCAACCGTTTCAGGTGATGGAGTGGGAGTTGGTGACGGGGTGGGTTCAACTGATACTGTATTCGGCTGTGACAAGGAGGAAACCAAAATCATAATTCCTGAAATCCCAAGAATCATTATAACCAACCCACCCAACCCGATCATAATTAGTTTAGGGTTCACAGAAGATGACTTATGAGATACTCGAATATCTCGTAATGCTTCAGGAATATCCTCGAATGATCGTTGTTTTTGTTTATCGTTCATTGATCGCTAATGAATAAATCAATCCTTATTCATATTTTAGAGGAAATTCAATATTATACAGGTTTCGCTGCACAACTGTCTGATACTAACAGCAGTTTTCATTTGCGTAGGTTAAACGTTAAATTGTTAATATCTCCTACACTTCCTACCTCTCCCACACTCCCCACACTTCCTCAAATGATTCTTGTAGAGTAGATTTAACCCTTATTATAGAGAAAGTAGATTAACATTATATTCAAGGGATTAGGGAGAATGAAACAAAAAATTCTCATTATTGAAGATGATCGAGCCACTCGTATAAACCTTTTAAAATTTTTAGAATCAGAAGGATTTTATCCCATCGAAGCAGAAGATGGTCGTCAAGGAATTGAATTAGCTCAAGTTCATTTACCCGAGTTAATTATTTGTGATATTTTAATGCCTGAATTAGATGGATATGATGTCTTAAATGAACTACAAAAAAATCCTGAAACAGCGACAATTCCCTTTATTTTTCTCACAGTTTCTAGTAATAATGAGGATCTTCGTCATGGTATGGAATTAGGCGCAGATGATTATTTGAATAAACCCGTTACGAGCGAACAGTTACGTGGAGCGATCGCTTCAAGATTGAAAAAGAAACAAGTTTTCTTGGAACGATATTCAACGGTCAGTGAATCAAGTAAAACCCTAGAACAAAAATTAGAACAACTACAAGAATTACTCAATGCGAAAGATACTCTTTTGGACTATTTATCTCAGAGGATTCGTAAACCCCTCTCCTCCATGATTCATACCCTAGATCAGTTAAAAAATTCATCCGATGAACAAGAACGGAATGTTCATATTAAAACGTTACAACAGGAGTCAGCACATTTTTTGGCAATGGTTAATAAAATATCAGAATTACAGAGAATTTTAACCCCTGAAAATGCTCAAGTGTTAAATCAATTTAACTTCCTTGATTCTGAGTTTGAAGATTATCAAATAGAGGACAAGGTTTAGCAATACCATAGCCTTGTGCATAGTCTATGTTCATTGTCTGTAATTTTTGGAAAATTTCATTACTTTCCACAAACTCAGCAATGGTTTGAATTCCCATAACATGGCCAACTCGATTAATACATTCAACCATCTCACAATCAATGGGATCTTTAAGAATATCCTTAATAAAACTGCCATCAATTTTCAAATAATCAATGGGTAGATTTTTTAAATAGCCAAAAGAACTCATCCCACTACCAAAATCATCTAAAGCAAAACGACATCCTATTTTTTTTAGTTCACGAATAAACGCGATCGCTTTACTCAAATTAGCAATGGCAGTGGTTTCTGTGATTTCAAAACAAAGGGTTTCTGGAGAGATGGGATGTTCCTTTAATTGTTGCTTGAGAAAATTAAGAAACTGCTCACTGGTTAAACTACTTCCTGAGAGGTTAATCGTATAGATCTCCTGTTTTTGACTGTCTGTTAGGGTGGAATAATACCTAAAAAAGTGACTGACAACCCATCGATCCAATACTGGCATCAAATCATAGCGTTCCGCAGCCGGAATAAAGGCCATGGGAGGTACAATTTTGCCCTCCCTATCGATCATGCGGATTAATAACTCATTATGATTTTTTTTACCTTTTTTTGAGGGATCAACTGGAATAATTTTTTGCTGGTATAAACAGAAACGATTTTCTTGTAGTGCTAAATGAATTTTTGAGATCCACTGTCTTTCTTCCCTTTGTTTTGCTACTTCATGATCATCAGCTTGATATATATGCAGTCGATTTCTACCATTGTCTTTAGCTGCATAACAAGCGGCATCCGCCGCACTCAATAAACCATTCAAATCTAAGGTATCTTCATTAATTTCCACTAAACCAATGCTGGCTCCAATGGTAAAGGTTTTATCATCCCAAGTAAATCGAAAATCTTCAATCAGCTTGCGAAGTTTATCGGCAATTTGTTTACCAGCCAGCAGAGGACATTGATGAAGAAGAATGCCAAATTCGTCCCCTCCTAAACGAGCAATTTGATCGCTGCTACGAACTTGATGACTAAACAATTCAGCTAATTGACGCAACAATTCATCCCCTGCAATATGGCCACAGGTATCATTAACCACTTTGAATTGATCTAAATCTAAGTAACAAAGAATATGGTTATTTTGATGGGTTTTTGCTTCTAGAATAGCTGTTTCTAATTGTTCCTCAAAGCTGCGTCGATTCATTAATCCCGTTAACATATCATGATTGGCTTGCCAGGAGATTTCACGGGCTAACTGACGGGGTTTGGTCACATCTCGAAAGACTAAAACTGTACCAATGAGTTCTCGGTTGTGATTATAGATAAGTGAAGCTGATTCATCAATGGCGTATCGATTTCCGTCGCGAGAGATGAGTAAAATATCATCGTTAACACAGACTTGAGTTTCTTGACGCAAGAGTTGGTATACAGAACTTTCTACTGGTTCTTCGGTGAATTCATTGATGATTTGAAAGATGGCTGCTATGGGTTTTCCTTTCGCTGTTACTGCATTCCAACCGGTCAGTTTTTCAGCTACAGGATTGAGATATAAAACCTCTCCAGAAATATTGGTGGTAATAACACCATCCCCAATGGATTTTAACGTAACTTGAGCCAATTCTTTTTCACAAAACAACGCTTGTTCAATTTCTTTTCGTTCTGTAATATCTTGCCAAGAACCGATAATTTCTGTGGCTTTACCCATCTCGTCTCGCATCAGTTTTCGTTGATCTTGTATCCAACGATAATCACCATTGTCATCTCTGAGACGGTATTGGCAAATTTGGGTTTCTTCTGCAAATAAATTTAGGAGTTGAGCGCAAACTTCTAAAATGTCTTCAGGATGAATACAATTTGACCAGAATTTTCTATCTTTTAAAAATTGTCTCGGTTGGTAACCAAATTGTTGAATACTATTACTGACATAGGTTAAAGCAAACCCGTCGGATGCTTGACGACTATAAATCACCACTGGACTACAAGAAAGCAGACGATGTAACTGGGTTTTCGTTGATAATAAAGCTGTTTCTGAACGCTGATACTTATGGATTTCAGCATTCAGTTGTTCGTTAATATTCAGTAATTTGGCGACTTGATCGGCTTGAGGATTATCCAAACTCTGACGAGTTTCTTGTAAAGTGATAATAGCAGATGTGGTCTTGTGAGGAGCGTTAGACAGTGAAGTCATAGTATATCGTGCAAAAGGTGTTATTTAAACGTTTTAAACAGTAAATTAAAAGGTAATATCCCAGTTCCCATACTTGTGAGATACAAAATTTTCTAGTTTTAGGAGTTCCTCGCTTCGCTCCGGCTCTAGCGAACAGGAGTCTCCGAGTCAGGAGTCAGAACTTAAATATTAGGTGTACCTCATGAGTGTGAGAAACGCTATATCCCAGTTCTTTTGGGGGTGAAGTACAAAAAATTGAGTTTTGATGTAAAAAGTAAATGGGTATTTTGTGTACTTTATTAGTTAGAGAAACGCTAGATCGCGGGTTTAAATTATAGAATTCGTTGAATGGATTGGGAAATAAAGAATGATGAACAGAGAAATCTTAATTAATACTTAAGATTTTTGCCTGTTAGTCCATAGGATTCTAAGATTTCGGGGTTAATTAAACTCAGTATTTCTTCTAGTATACCCAATCTTTGCTTAAAAAATAATGTAAGACAACATAATATAACAGTATAAACCCTGAAGTCAAGTATTTTGAGAAAATGCTATAAAACTTTAAAACATTGAGAAGATAATCTTTTCGAGTGGGAATTACCCGATTGTCAAAAAGTCTTAATCCTTAAATAAATATGAACTTCCCAATTAACCAACATTATAAATTTTTATGTTTTCATCTAACCCCAGGGATTCAAGCTATGTTATGTACTGATATGATTAGGGAAATTATCAAGATTGCTCCGAATCATATTGTCCCTATCTATGGTGTCTTATCATCAGTTATTGGTGTCTATCATCGTCGAGGGGAAATTTTGTGGGTGGTTGATTTGGCTTGTCTTTTTACCCTTTCTCCTTTTCTCAGGGAAAGCTATTATAATCCCTATAATATTATTGTAATTCGTCAAGATAACAAGGTAATTGGGTTAGCAGTTCATCAAATTGGACAGTTAATCAATTACCAGGATCTCAAACCACCAGAAGTGGTAATTAAATCCATTCCTTGGGAACTTGCTTATTGTTTGAACAGCGAACATCAAGATCAAAAAAGACAATTATTTTTGCATTTGGAAGGAGAAAAAATCTTCGATTTGCTCAGAAAAAAACAACTATCCCATTGATGTTTCCTTTTGCGTAAAACTGATCAACATCAACCAAAAATATTAAAGTTTTTAGTAAAATTTAGCCATGACACAGAATTCCGAGAAAAATTCTTCAACAAAAAACACGACTATCTACACCAATAATCAAAACAATCGTTCTGATGAAACAGAAAAACGAGATAATGTCATCCCACCAACAGAATATGTTGCCAAAGTTTATAAAGGTTGGCGATCGCTAGGATTAAAACAGCAAGTGACACTGTTAGCAGTAGGCGGATCTGCTTTACCCGTTTTGTTAATTAATCTCATCAATTCTCTGGGAGAAACCACCCCCACTACCCTAGTCCTAGAAATTATAACTGTTTCCTTAGTGGCAGGAACAACCGCTACTGTATTGATGAAACGGGCTTCAAAACAGATTAGAAATGCTCTAACTACCATTAAACAATTAGATAAAACCCAACCCAATACAGTAGAAACAGCAAACGATAATTTAAGTGAATTAGAAACCCGTCTTCACCATTTATCCTCTCATTGGTCGGGTACTCCTCAAGAACAACCAAAAACAACACAGGAACAAAAATCATTAGCCAGTTTAGCTTTTCTGGTGCGAGAAACCAAGAATCTTGACGTTTTATATCACACCACCGTTGAAGAAGCCCGAAAAATTCTTAACACCGATCGGGTTGTTATCTATCAATTTAACCCGGATTGGACAGGGACAATGGTAGCAGAATCTGTTGCCGAGGAATTTCCTAAAGTTCTCCACGAAACCATTGGCGATCCCTGTTTTGCCGAACGCCATGCAGTTCAATACCAAAATGGTCGCATTCGGGCAATTAATGATATTTATAATGAACCAGGTTTAACCGATTGTCATATTAATCTCTTAGAAAAATATAAAGTAAAAGCCAATTTAGTAGTACCATTGCGATCGGATGAAAAACTGTACGGATTACTCATTGCCCATCAATGTTCTGGTAGTCGAGTTTGGCAACAAGAAGATATTGATTTTCTCTCCCAGTTAGCCGTTGAAGTGGAGTATCACCTCAAATTTCTCCATACCTTACAAGAAACAGAACGAACCACCAAACAACGGCAATTATTGAGCAGTTTGGCCTATCGAACTCGTCAAACTCCCACGATGGAGACAGTATTTAACACAACCGTTGAAGGGGCCAGAGAGATTGTGAAAAGCGATCGCATGATGATCTATCAGTTCAACCCGGATTGGAGTGGGACAATGGTGGCAGAATCTGTTGAAAAAGGGTTTCCCTCTGTGATCAGCGAAACCATCCTTGATCCCTGCTTTGAAAAACGTCATGCGGCACAATATCAAAGTGGTCGCATTCGGGGGATTAACGACATTTATAGCGAACCTGGGATGACCGATTGCTATATTAACCTCTTAGAAAAATATAAAGTACGGGCTAATTTAGTGGTTCCCATTCGGGGAGAAGAAAAACTTTATGGATTATTGATCGCCCATCATTGTTCGGGTCCCAAAGTATGGCAAAAAGAAGACATTGATTTTCTCTCCCAACTAGCCAATGAAGTAGAATATCACATCCAATTTATCCATACCTTACAGGAAAAAGAAAGACAAACCAGACAAAGACAACTATTTAGTAGTATTGCCTTTCGTACCCGTCAAACCCCCCAAAGAGATGTTTTATTCAACAGTACCGTAGAAGGTGCCAGAGAGATTCTAGAAGCCGATCGCGTGGTGGTTTATAAATTTAATCCGGATTGGAGTGGAACCATGATCGCCGAATCTGTGGGCAAAGAATTTCCTACGGTTTTGAGTGAAACCATCGTCGATCCTTGCTTTGAAAAACGCAATGCGGCACAATATCAAGAAGGTCGTGTTCGGGCCATTAATGATATCTATAATGAACCGGGTTTAACCGATTGTCATATCAAGCTTTTAGACAAATATAAGGTGAAGGCGAACCTAGTGGTTCCCTTACGCAAAAACGAGAAATTATACGGATTACTGATTGCCCATCATTGTCAGGATACCCATATGTGGCAATCTTGGGAAATTGATTTTCTCTCTCAATTGGCCACTGAAGTTGAATATAGTTTAGACTATGTTGACTTTGTTAACCAACAGCAAGCAGGGACTGAAAGAGCATGGTTTTTTGGGGAAATTGCGTTTCGTACCCGTCAATCCATGAATTTACAGGAAATTTTCCAAACCACTGTTAGAGGAACCCGCAAAATTTTAAAAAGCGATCGCGTCTTAATTTATCAGTTTCACCCAGACTGGAGTGGAACGATGGTCGCCGAATCAGTGGCTGATGGTTTTCCGAAAGTATTAGACCAAACCATTGATGATCCTTGTTTTCGCAATCAGTATATAGAAGCTTATCAAAAAGGAAGAGTCAGTGCCATTAATGACATTTATAATGAACCTGGCTTAAGTGACTGTCATATTCGGACCTTAGAAAAATATGAAGTCAAAGCCAATGTGGTTGCCCCTCTGCGTCAAAATGGGGAGTTATACGGGTTATTGATCGCTCATCACTGTGCCACCACTCGGTTTTGGGAAAAAGAAGATATTGATTTTGTCTCTCAGGTAGCCACTCAAGTGGAATATGCGCTAGATCATTTGAGTTTTATCGAGAAAATTCAAGAAACAGTCGGAAAAGCCCGTTTGTTTGGGGATATTGCTTTTCGGGCCCGTCGTTCTTTGAGCCGAGAAGATATTCTTAAAAATGCAGTCAAAGGGGGAAGAAAGACCTTAAAAACCGATCGCATCTTAATTTATCGTTTTAATGACGATGGCAGTGGCACCATGATAGCTGAATCCGTTGGGGAAGGGTTTCCTGAAGTCTTAGGACAAACCATTGACGATCCTTGTTTTCGGGGTCGTTACATCGATCTCTATCGTAATGGTCGTGTACGAGCCATTAATGACATTTATAATGAGTCAGGTTTAACCGATTGCCATATTCGTACTTTAGAACAGTATGAGGTTAAAGCTAATTTAGTGGTTCCTCTACGCAGAAATAATGAACTATTTGGATTGATGATTGCTCATCATTGTTCTGAACCGAGAGTATGGCAAAAATCAGATATGGACTTTTTATCGGAGTTGGCCACCCAAACGGAATACGCCCTCGACCATATCACTTATATCGAACAACTACAACAAGCCCGTAAAACAGCAGAAACCGCTTCCCAGGAACAAAGAAAGCAAAAAGAAGCCATTCAACATCAACTGGATACCTTGCTCAAAGATGTCAATGGAGCCTTTAAAGGGGACTTAACTGTGCGTAGCACTGCATTTAAGGGAGAAATTGGTCGAGTTGCCCTATTTATTAATAAAACCTTACAAAATTTACAGCATTTGGTTCTAAAAGTCCAATCCGCTTCCCAAGCAGTCACCCAAACAGCCAATCATAGTGCTGAAGATATTAAAAGCCTTGCTCAAGAAGCTCAACAAGCGTCAGTGGCCATCACAGAAACCTTGGCTCAAAGTCAAGCCATGGCTGATTCTATTCAAAGTGTAGCGGCCAATGCTCAACAAGCTAAGTTGAAAGTTGAACAAGCAGATCAAAGTGTTAAGGAAGGGGATGAGGCCATGAATCTTACCGTAGACAGCATTTTAGCCATTCAACATACGGTAGAGGAAACAGCCGAAAAACTTAAACAGTTAGGAGAAGCGTCTCAAAAGATTTCCCGTGTGGTGAGTTTAATTCGAGATTTTGCCAGTCAAACCCAAGTCTTAGCCTTAAATGCCTCCATTGAAGCCAATGAATCCTCTCCAGATGCACAAGGGTTTGCCGTAGTAGCTAACGAGGTACGTTCCCTCTCAGAACGGTCAAGCGCAGCAGCAGAAGAAATTGAGGAAATGGTTGAAGAAATTCAAACTGAAACCAAACAGGTGATTATGGCCATGGAAACGGGACGAGAACAGGTCATTGCTGGGACTCAATTGGTGGAAACCACCCGAGAAAAACTCACCTCTATTGCGACGGTTAGTGAGCAAATTCGCGCTTTAGTAGAAGAAATTGCCCAAGCAGCAACGGTTCAAGCAGATACCTCCGCTTCTGTTTCGAGTACCATACAAGCAGTAGATACTATGGCTCAAAAAACCTCAGAACGTTCCATAGAACAGGCAAAATCGTTTGAGAAATTGTTAAAGGTAGCCCAAGCATTACAAAAAAGTGTGGCACAGTTTAAAGTGCGTTAATTTTAGGATATAGGGGAGTGTAAGAAAAATACCTACACTCCTCAAATAAATAATCAATTACCTATTCAAAACAATGGTATTAACAGCGAAACAATTTGCCGATCTCATGCCAGATGGGACTTTACTAGAAAGTGATGAACCAGAAATGGAAAGTAGTTTACATTATGTTCAACTAGCCCTATTAGTCTCTTGTTTAGAATGGTTTTGGCGAGAACGCAATGATTTTTTTATTGGAGCTAATTTAACCATTTATTTTAGTCGCCAACAACTCAAAAATAGGGATTTTCGTGGACCCGATTTTTTCTTAGTAAAAAATACCCAAAAACGTCCCCGAAAATCTTGGGTCGTTTGGGAAGAAGAGGGTAAATATCCCGATTTAATTATTGAATTACTATCACAATCAACGGCTAATATTGATAAAACTTTGAAAAAAGATCTTTATCAAAACTATTTTCGTACCCAAGAATATTATTGGTTCTCTCCTGAAGATTTGTCCTTAGCTGGTTTTCGACTCGTTCAAGGTTACTATGAAGAAATTATGCCGAATCCATCAGGGTTATACTGGAGTGAAACCCTTGAATTATATTTAGGAATTCATCAAGGAAAATTACGCTATTTTACCCCAGAAGAAGAATTAATTTTGACTCCAGAAGAAACTGCTCTGCAAGCTCAAGAACGTGCTGAGAAATTAGCAAACAAATTACGAGAACTAGGAATAAATCCTGATAATTTTTGAAAAAGATAGAAAATAAAATCTTTAGTTAATCAAAAACCCTTAAATACCTAACAATTATAATGGTTTCCGATTTTCATTCCCCAGAATCATATAATTTTTTCATGCAAGAAGCTCCTGAAAGATTGCAGGAGTTAGAATCTATTTTATTAGCACTTCGTTCAGATTCTGAGCTTTTAAAAGTCTATGATCTTATCCGCACTACTCATTCAATTAAAGGAGGGGCTGCTTGTATTGGTTTAACACAAATTCAACAATTAGCCCATGAATTAGAAACAATTTTTAAGCTTATTTATGAACGGAAACCAGTTATAGATCTCGAATTAGAAGATTTACTGCTCAAAGCTTATGATTGTTTACGGTTTACCCTAGAAGAAGAAATAAGAACAGGTAGTCATCAAGGAGAAATAGCAATTCAACATCTTCAAACTATTATGTCTGAAATAGAGGCAAAAGTAGCCAATGAAGTCGCAACAGAAAAATCACCGATACATCTTTCAGACGCTCAAAAATCACCACAAACAGACGTTACACATTTTCTCTTTTCAGAAGAAGTTCAACAGGGAATTAATCGTTTAGCAACTATTTTAGAAAATCCTAATCAAGCCGTCATTTTAGAAGGATTAAAAGCGCAAATTGAAATCTTTCAAGGATTGGGTGAATTGCTCAATTTTTCTGGTTTAATTGCTATTACAAAAACCATTCTTCAAGCTTTAAAATGTCATCCTGAAGCCGTTAAAGACATTGGTAAATTAGCTTTAGAAGAATTACAATCCGCTCAAATGGCTGTTTTATCAGGGAATAATACGTCTGAAATAACTCCGTCTCAAGCCTTGATTAATCTGGCAAAATCTCCTATACAATCTCAAATAATTAATGTAGAAAGTGAAGAAGATAAAAGTGTCATTAAAAGCGATAAGAATATTAAAGAAAACGAGAACATTAAACAAGAAACAAATCTTGAAGATCAGACTTTGAATTATCAAGCGATCACCCAAGTTCCTACTCCTATGTTAGAAATGAGAGTTGATGTTCAATATCTTAGAAAATTGAATAATTTAGTGGAAGATTTAGTGACGCAAGATAACCGTTTTTTATTACATAATCAACAACATCAAGAAACGTTAGATAATTTAATTCAACGTTTTTCTCGGTTTCAAGAATTAATGCGTAATTCCTATAAAGAATCACCAAAATCTCTCAGAACAATAACAGAAGATCTGGCACAAATTAAAGAGGGAATTCAAGATATTGTCTTGTTAAACCAAGGATTTCAACAGATTCTTAGACAACGGCAAAAAACCCTAAAACAAGTCCAAATTAATCTACGACAAACTCAAATGATATCTGTTGGACATCTTCTTAATCTTTTTCCTCGTATGATAAGAGATCTCTGCGCGCAAGAACACAAACAAGTTCATCTTGAATTACAAAATACTAATACATTAGTTGATAAAGCAATTTTAGATAAACTTTATGACCCCTTAGTTCATCTCGTTCGTAATGCGTTTGATCATGGTATTGAACTTCCTTCTGTTCGTCAATCCTATGGAAAATCTCCTGTAGGAACCATTACGATTTCAACCTATAATCAGGGTAATCATACTTATTTTGAAGTTAAAGATGATGGTCAAGGTATTAATTTAGACAAACTAAAATCGAAAATAATTGAGATGAATTTGTTATCCTCAACTGAAGTAGAAAAGATACCTCAAAAACGATTATATGAGTATTTATTTCTCCCTGGTTTATCTACAGCTTCCCACGTTAGCCAATTATCAGGAAGAGGGATGGGATTATCCGCTGTTCACCAACAAATTCAGACCTTAAAAGGAACCTTAACCGTTACTTCTGAACTCGGCCAAGGGACAACTTTTACCCTACGTTTACCTTTGACTTTAGCTATTAGTAAATTATTAGTTTTTAAGGTACATGGTTCTTTATTTGCTATTGCAGAGACTCCTTTAATATCCTTAACTGTGGTTGCTCAGCGAGACCTCAAAATTCAAAATGATGATGTATTTTATCGACATCAAGGTAAATTAATTTCCCTCTATTCTTTATTATTCGGTAAACTCAAAACTCAGGACCTGGATCTCAAAAATAACCAGCAAAAATCTCTTAAAATTACTTTACTGTTATTATCTAATAAAAAACAAACAATTGCTTTTATAATTGATCAAATTGTGATGGAACAAGATTTAGTTATTAAACCATTTAATGAAGCGATTAATGCACCTTCTTATTTGTCTGGTTGTACTATTTTAGGAGATGGTCGTTTAGTTCCAGTCATTGAAGGACAAGTAATTCTAGAACAATGGTTTCAACGTTCAGAAACTGAGATGGGTTTGATTGAACAACCTTTTGAGATGTCTGTTTCTATCCTGCCTAAAATTTTAGTTATTGATGATTCTTTAACCATTCGACAAACCTTGGCAATTACTTTAGAAAAAGCAGGTTATGAAGTGTTTTTAGCAAAAGATGGATGGGAAGGAATGCTACACATAGAAAATGAATCGAATATTACGGCAGTTATTTGTGATATTGAAATGCCACGAATGAATGGATTAGAATTTTTGAGCCGTTGTCGTCAGTTAAAAGGAGATTCTTTTCCTATTATTATGTTAACTTCTCGTAATAGTAAAGAGTCTCGTCAATTAGCAAAATCCCTAGGTGCTACTGACTATCTTACCAAACCTTATTTAGATAAAGATTTGTTAGATCTGTTGCAGGTTCTACAAGATCAACGGCTTTAACCCGGATTTCTCACAAAATCTGCGATAGAGAAAGACAAAAGCCTTACAAGAAGAGGGTTTGAAGCAAGCGATCGCCACCCAAAGAGTTCAACAGTCTGTTAGCGCAATTTGAAGTTAAGATTATGACAAAAAGACTGAGGGAAGAAATAAAAAAAGGCTTTTACGTTAACTTAGTGGCATTCGAGTATATTCAGCTATCTCTATTCGATTGCACCTTTGATGGAACTAGATATGAGAATCCCACGCGCTTCTAGCCGTGTGAGTGTCAATCAATATTAATGCCTTCCCTAACTGTTGTTGAGAGGTTGGAGACTGATTCGAGTCCTGAATTTTTTTGATGAAAGAAATGATGAAATTCATATTTTCCTAAGAGTAAAGCAGCGACTGTTAAAGGAATAAAATAGTAAATACCACGATAAATTAATAACGTTCCTAATAAGTTTTCTGATGAGATAAATGGGGCTAATAATAATATCATCACTGTTTCAAAAACCCCTAGTCCCCCTGGGATATTGCTGGCTAATCCGGCCACTTGAGCTAACATATAAATGCCAAAAAAAGCAGAATAGGATAATGGAACTGAACTGTGCAAAAGGGCATAAAAAACTCCCGCAGCTAAACACCAATCCAAAGCAGAGATAATCAATTGACTAGCTGCTAATTTAAAAGGAAGATGAGGAATAATCCATTTACCAATGATTAAAGGTTTTTGACGAATAACAGTGAGAAATAAATAGGCTAAAATAATAACCAAAAAAATGATGCCTATAGGACGGACTGAAAGAAAAGGGAGATCTAATAAATGAGGAATTCCTAAGGGTTCTTTAAGGAAAATAATACTACCCACCACAAATAAACCTAAACAAAAAGATAAATTACAAAAAGCGGAAATCTGGGCAATTTTTACCACAGAAAATCCCCAAACTGAATAAAAACGATAACGAATCATACAACTGCTTAAAACCGCAAACCCCACGCTATTACTAATTCCAGAACAAATAATACCCACTAGGGCTTTTTTAGCATAGGGAAGGGACTGTCGAACATAAGCTAACCCTAAACATTCATAGCCTGTCATAATCAAATAGTTGACCCCCATTAAGGCGATCGCTAAAACAATATGACTAGGCGGAATACTATATAAACTGTCCCAAAAATTTTCAGCTTGATAATGATGTAAATGTTGTTGTATCGTCCATAGGGATAAGGCAAATACCCCGAGACTCAAACAAGGAGGAAGCCAGCGTAAAATAAGATTTTTAACCATAAAAAACAGTAAAAAGACTTAAAACATTTGATGTGATACCCTAAAAAGCTAGATCAGAATTTTTGGTAATTCCCTTAAGGCCAGTATTTTTTTAGATTTCAAGAGGGTAATGCCCTGTAATTTTACCGATCTTACCTCATCATAAAAGTTATTTGCTTTGGCTGGGAGCCAATAACCTGTAGGGTATGATGGAATTCTATCCTCAACAGGTTAAAATCTGATCAATGGTCAAAGTATTACGGTAATATTGTTAAGAGTCTTAACTTTTTCCTATAATGTAGTCTCTTTTCTGCCTAATTATTATATAGAATAATCAATGTTTGGTCTGATCGGTCATCTTACAAGTTTAGAACACGCCCAGTCCGTTGCTGATGCCCTTGGCTATCCTGAATATGCCAACCAGGGCCTTGATTTTTGGTGTTCTGCCCCACCCCAAATCGTAGATCATTTTCGTGTTACCAGTATCACAGGGCAAACCATTGAAGGAAAGTATGTGGAATCCTGTTTTTTACCAGAAATGCTGATGAATCGACGGATTAAAGCAGCAATTCGCAAAATTTTAAACGCGATGGCCTTAGCGCAGAAAAATAACATTAACATTACTGCATTAGGGGGTTTTTCTTCAATTATTTTTGAAGAATTTAACCTCAAAGATAATAAACAAGTTCGTAATGTCTCTTTAGAGTTTGATCGCTTCACCACAGGAAACACCCACACCGCTTATATTATTTGTCGTCAGGTAGAACAAGCTTCGGCTAAACTAGGGATTGACTTGTCCCAAGCGACGATTGCCGTTTGTGGAGCAACCGGAGACATTGGTAGCGGAGTGTGTCGTTGGTTAGATAGGAAAACAGACACCAAAGAACTTTTACTCATTGCCCGCAATCAAGAACGATTACAACGACTACAGGATGAGTTAGGACGGGGTAAAATCATGGGTTTAGAAGAAGCTTTACCCCAAGCTGATATTATTGTTTGGGTAGCCAGTATGCCCAAAGGCGTAGAAATTAATCCCGAAACCCTCACAAAACCCTGTTTAATTATTGATGGTGGTTATCCTAAAAATTTAGATACAAAAGTTCAACATCCCGATGTTCATATTCTTAAAGGGGGAATTGTAGAACATTCTTTAGATATTGACTGGAAAATTATGGAAATTGTCAGTATGGATATTCCTTCTCGTCAGATGTTCGCTTGTTTTGCAGAAGCTATTCTCTTAGAGTTTGAACAATGGCATACTAATTTTTCTTGGGGACGCAATCAAATTACAGTTACTAAAATGGAACAAATTGGTGAAGCGTCTGTTAAACACGGGTTTCAACCTTTATTAAGCTGGTAATTTAGAGATTAGAGATAAAAAAATAAAAATATAGAATCATCAAAACCTAGTAAGGTGGGCAATGCCCACCCTACATCAATGTCATAATCTTTTTTCGTACTCCTATAAAGTTGACAGAATGTCAGGAATCCTTGTATTTTTTTTATATTCTGCACTCTTGAAGGGGTTTAATTATGGGAGTGGTGGCTTTTGTTAGTGATGCTTTATCTAATCTGTTCGTCTGGGGATTGATTTTTATTGGAGTTTCCTGGATATTATCCACATCAAAACGTCACAAGTCTTCTCCCCCTGTTTTAAGAGGTCAACATAAACCTATCGCCTGTTTATTAGAGGATATTCCCCGACATTATCTTAAAGGGCAAAAATACACCTTAACCACACCGTTACTCACTCCGTTAAGTTGTTTATTAGAAGATGCACCTCAAACCGCTTTAAGCGGTCAATTTTGCCCCTTCGCTGCCCCGTTACTGACTCCGTTAACCTGCTTATTAGAAGATGTACCTGAAACTGCTTTAACTGGTCAATGTTACCCCTTAGCAACCCCATTCGCTTCTGTATGGGAAATGGGTTGGTTTTCCTTTTATCGTCAACGGTTAGGACAACCAGGGTGTAATTATTGGCAATGGGTAAGCTATCCTTTATATGAAAAATTTTCCCCTGAATTATCCGATTTATTGCAGTTAAAAGAACCATCAACTCTAGTTAAAGGGGTATTAGAATCGTTGGCTGAGGAATATCATACCTTTTGGGAATGGGATAAACTATGTGCCTTTAGGAAATGGCATCAACAAAGTGTAGATATTATAGGTTTAACTTCTCTGCAAAAAATTTATTATCGTTGTTATGGAATGCCTTGGGAAAGAGCGAAATTAATCTTGTGGGATAGTTCTTTAGTGGTTGATCCCATTTTACTTGATCCTGCTTCATCTTGGTGGAAAGTGTTAGGAATTACTGCATTTTCTCCCCCAAATAAAGTTGAACAAGCTTACAGAAATTTATTGCGATCGTGGCATCCCGATCGCACTCCACATCCTTTAGCCCATCAAATTACGGCACGTATTAACACTGCTTACGAACAATATCAATTACGTCGTCAACGGAATGCTGAAAGGATTGAATCTGTAGGAAAATGGTTCAATTCTTTTCGATAAAACCGTAGGGTGGGTTAGACAGCTACAATTCAAGTTATCACAGGAATATAATAACCTGTCGTAATCTACCAATTAGAATTGATATTTTTAGTTAATTATTTTTTATTTGTCAAGCTCAATTTACAAATATTTATACAAAGTATTTACGTACTAACTATCGTTTCAAGCATCATTAAAACACTATTTTAGAAAAATAAGAATAAAAAGTCTCTGTTTACAAGGGTCTCAGGCATTATTTAGCAATTTTTGGATATAAAAACTACAGCTTATTTCAATATAGCACATTTAAAAAATTTACATAACTTCAAGCTTTGATTTTCGGGCAAATTTTAGTAAAATCAGGAAAAAGTCATTTTTTGTAACAGTGTGTTAAGCCTTAAAAAACATTAAAATAAATCATCGTTTATAAAATTGGTGATAAGTTGAAATAATCATTAAAGCGATCTCGAAGAGATCCGCTAGACTTCGTCCCTCTTCGAGTCCGCGGTGC
>JASJDW010000001.1 GCA_030064955.1 Crocosphaera sp. | reverse complement strand
CAGAAGGAGTATTTCTTAATCCCTCCCCCCTAAGTCGGTACAAGAGAAGCCCTTTTAAGCGGACAAGAAATTGAAAGGGGTCTGAATCCTCTTCCAATTTCAAACGGACAGCCCCCTGCCTTTCAACTCCTGCCTCCTTCAATGTTTCCCATTCTCCATTGCCTTTAACACATTTTGTACAAATCTTGCTGGTGAATTCTTCAGTGCAAATAGGGATCCTCTGATTCAGTTTTTATCAATAAACCCAACTAACTTTGTTATTTGATTTTGCTGGTTAACTTCTCCAAAAAACTGTCCTTTTATCAATACCTCTCCATTTTTTTTCACCATTTTCCAAGGTAATTTAAAATGGCTGTGATGACTATCTGGAGGGGAACTTAATTGTAAACTAATGTCGGGAAATTTTTCTTTGAAGCTTTCTATCAATTGACAATGTGTTTCTAGATTATCAACGGGTTCAGCTAAATGAGAATCTAGGTAAAGACAATTTTCTGCCAAAACTTTTTTCATTAATAACAGTCTATCTTCTGGCTTTGAACTATTCCAGCCTGATACATAATCTTCAATGACTTGTTGTATCTCTAGCATATATTTGCGTACCTGTCTTTTGTGGAAAAGAATATCATACTTAATAGATTGAGAATCATTAAGATGATCCTCAATCTGATTAATCTTAATCGTAAGCATTCGTTGAAACGAGAGTCACTTTCGATATTAGGGATTCATCGTTTTTCGCTGATAGCTGACGGCTGATAGCTGAATGCTTACGCTTAATCTGCCATTATTCTGATTTTAGAAGTTAATTAGGAACTCCAGTTAGCCCAATCTTGAGGTTTTAAGAAGACATTATACAACTCTGCTTCAGGGGTATTGGGTTCTGGTTCATAACAGTATTCCCAACGGACTAAAGGGGGTAAAGACATTAAAATCGATTCAGTACGACCATTGGTTTGTAAACCAAAAATGGTTCCGCGATCGTACACTAAATTAAACTCCACATACCGTCCCCGACGATACAATTGAAACTGTCTTTCTCTGTCTCCATATTCTGTGTTACGACGCTTGTCTACAATAGGAAGATAAGCGGGTAAAAAAGTTCGTCCGCAGTCATTGACAAAGCCAAAAATTTCTTCCCAACTCCGAGGTTTTAACGCAGGTAATTGACTGCTATATTTGGCTGCTGCTTTATCAGCATGAGGACCGCGATATAATGGGTCATTACCGTCTTGATAATCAAAGAAAATACCCCCAACCCCTCGCATTTCTTGACGGTGTTTGAGATAGAAATATTCATCACACCAAGGCTTAAACACTGGATAATATTCAGGGTGATGCTTGTCGCAAGTTTTCTTTAAGGTTTTGTGAAAGTGTGCTGCATCTTCGGCAAAAGGATAATAGGGAGTTAAATCAATCCCACCCCCAAACCACCAAACTGGACCAGCTTCAAAATAACGATAGTTCAGATGAACAGTAGGAATATAGGGACTGCGAGGATGGAGTACCATGGAGGTTCCTGTGGCGTAGAAACCATGGCCTTCTGCTTCGGGACGTTGTTTGAGAATGGAGGGAGGTAACTGTTTCCCCCACACTTCAGAAAAATTTACCCCACCTTGTTCTAATAAATTACCGTCTCTAAGGACGCGAGAACGGCCACCACCCCCTTCTTCTCTTTCCCAACTGTCCTGACGAAATTGACCACTACCGTCTGCTTTCTCAAGTCCCTGGCAAATTTCTTCTTGAAGGGTTTTCATGAACTCGCTGACCCGTGTTTTCGCATCGGTAGGAGGTAAGGAATTGTGTTGAGGGGTGGTAGCGTCTGTTGTTATCGGGGTCATAATCTCGTTTTAGGACTTTATATTGATCAATCTAAGGCTTACTGGGTCAGAAATATCATTAAGTTTAGTAAAGTTTTCCCCGTTGTCTATTCCCTCTTCTGAAGGGAGATAATATTGTGGTAAATTTGGCTAAAATTGTCGATGGTACTAGAAATATTTTCCAGATCAAAACGATCTAGTTGTTGTTGTAGGGTTTGAGCATAATCTAAGAGTATTTTACACTGATATTGATGACCTAAATTGATGAGACGTTGAACGAATCTTTTTAAGTCACGGGTAATCATTTTTTGCTGAATGATAGGGATATTATGTTCAATTTCTCTATCTAATTCTTTAATCAGTTGTGACCAATTGAGGGATGAAGTTTTTGATGGTTCTACTAAAGATAGTTGTGCAGGAGGGGAGTCTGATAAGTTAATGATAGAAGATGGGAATTTTTGAGAGGGAAAAAGGGACTGAAATGCGATAACCAATTGAGACTGAGCAACAGGTTTAAGTAAGATATAATCAACTAAAGCCATTAATTCTTCCCGTTGTTGGGTATCACAAGCAGCGGTTAAGATAATAATGAAAATATTTTGAGTTTCTGGATTTTGTTTTAATCGTTTTGTGGTTTCCCATCCATCTAACTCAGGCATTTTTAAATCGAGTAAAATCAAGTCAGGAGAACAGTTTTTAACTTGTCGCAAGGCTTCATTACCATCTTTAGCAAAAAATAATTGATGATCAGTTTCTGCAAAATATCCAGCCATTAATTGACGATTAGATTCAATATCATCAACCACTAAAATTTTGAGAGGTTCAAACTTATTGAGGTTATTATCTAAGGATATCAGTTCAGGATTGGTTTGATGTAAGTTCGTAAATTTTATGCCTTTAAACTTTGTAATAAATTTACTTCCTTTTCCTGGTTTACTATCTACAATTATTTCACCTTCCATCATGGTAACCAGTCGTTGGGTAATGGTTAATCCTAAACCAGTTCCCCCATATTTACGGTTACTTTGTCCTTCGCTTTGGGTGAAAGCATCAAAGATTTTTTCTTGATCTTTTTGAGCAATTCCAATTCCTGTATCTTCAACATTAAGGATTAAATCAATACTGTCTTGATGATTGGTAGAAGGGATTGATTTTACTTTAATTTTAACATAGCCTTGTTTGGTAAATTTCAGAGCATTCCCAACAAGATTTAATAAGATTTGCCGTAAACGAACTTCATCTAAAATAATTTTTTCAGGTAATTGGGGAGAAATTTCTACGAAAAATTTTAATCCTTTCCCTGCTGCTTTATAACAAAAAATACCCTCGATTTCAGATAATAATTGACGCAAATCAAAGGGTTCAAATTGTAATTCAATTTTTCTTGCTTCAATTTTGGATAAATCAAGGATATCATTAATAAGCGTTAATAAAGTGTTTCCACTACTGTGAATCGCTTGTAAATAGTCTTTAGCTTTTGATTCTGTAATAAAAGAATCTAATAAATCAGTAAATCCTAAAACAGCATTTAAAGGGGTACGAATTTCATGACTCATATTAGCTAAAAATTCACTTTTGGCTTTATTAGCAGCATCTGCTGCTTGTTTTGCTTCATACAGTTGAGTATTTGTGGTCATTAATTCTCTACGTCTTTTTTGTTCTGTTTGTAGTAGTTGAGATTGAGCGATCGCAATGCCCAATTGTCCAGCTAATGACTCTAATAATTCCACTTCATCTCGAGTCCAATGATGATGGGAATGACAATAATGTAATCCAATTACTCCGTTACCTTTTCCTTGATAAAATGTACCAATAGCCATTAAAGATTTAACCTGCATTGTTTCTAATAGAGCATGATTAGGAGTAAGTAAAGGATCATCAAAAACATTATCAATGGGAATAGCACCTTCTTGTGTTAATAATGTTTGCCAATAAGGATCACCTTGCACGGGTAGTTCTATTCCTAATAAAGACTTATAATTTGCCTTAATATAGTCAGCCACACAAATAACTTTTACTTCTTCACAATTTTTTTGAGCTTCTAACCATTCCCAGGTAAAAATTAAAACTTGATCAACGTTAAAAGCTTTCCCTATTTCATTAGCTGCGGTTTGAAGAATTAAATCAGAATCTAAACTTTGACGAATTTGATCGCTAATTGTACGTAAAAGAAAAGCATTTTTCAGTTGTTGTTGTAAATTATCTTCTATTTCTTTACGTTCAGTAATATCAATAAATGTCACAATAATTTGTTGTAGATTATAGTCCTGATCAAAATCAGGAAACCCATTTACTAAAACCCAAACTTTTGATTGATTTTGAGGATTATGAATACCAACAATATAATTTTCTAAAGGTTGTTGAGTTTTGAGGATACGATTGACGGGATAATCTTCAATTCTCATCCTTTGTTTCTCCTCTGTTAAGAAATACCAATCAGAATCAACAGCCGTTTTTCCTAACATTTGCTCTAGGGTTAATCCTAATAAATCACAAGCAGTTTGATTACAGAGTATAATCCGAGTATCAGGAGCATGAACCACTACCCCTGCGTTTAAATTATCAATTAAAAAACGATACTTTTGTTCACTTTCTTGTAACCCTTGTTGTGCTTTTTTCCCCTCAGTAATATCCATACAAGAGCCAATATAGCCTAAAAACTGATTCTTTTCGTTATAGCGAGGGACTCCATGATCTAATATCCAACGGTATTCCCCATCAAAACGACGCAAACGATATTCCATCTGAAACGGTTGATGCGCTTCAAAAGATGTGAAATAAATGTGCAAACACCGTTCTAAATCGTCAGGATGAACGCCTTTAGTCCAACCCTTACCATATTCCTCCTCTAAGCTACGGCCTCTAAAGTCTAACCACATTTTATTAAAATAATCATATAGGGTATCTGGTCGCGACATCCAAATCAAAACTGGTGCATGATCCGCCATAATATGAAAGCGTTGTTCACTTTCACTTAACGCGCATTGGGTTTGCTGTAATTCAATTTGTTGTTGATAAACTTGAGAGGTTAACTTTTCTTGAACTTGTTCAACTAAAGTAGCTTGTTGGATGGCAATTTCTAGATGAATGCCTAAATTTTGGACAAATTCTACTTCTGGGGATAACCAATGGCGAGGAGCGTTACAATTATGAAAAGCGAGTAATCCCCAAAACTGATCATTAATAAATAGGGGAAGGACAAATTGTGCTTTTATTTGCCACTTTTGTAGAAATTGAACACAATCTTCTTCTAAATTACCTTGATCAATATCATCAATGATACTTCTTTGACGTTGATTATATTGCTTAATCCAACCACAGGTAAAACAACCACTGACAATGACTTGTCCAGCAATAGACCATTTCGGATTATTTACTGACTCAATAATGACTTTTCCTGCACCTTGTTCATCACAACGATAAATAATAACGCGATCGCACTTCAACAACTGATGCACTTCCTGCACTGCTGTGTGTAAAATAGTGTCGAGGTCTAAAGATGAGCGAATTTTCAGTAAAATATTGGATAAAGCTTGTTCTTGTTTGGTTAAACGATGAATGGTTCCTTGTTGGGTTTTAACGGTTTCTTTTAAATTTTCATTGACCTTTTCTAACAGTTTGTGGTTTTCTTTTTCTAGGGTTTGCAATTTATCTTGTAATACATCAATGATTTGGTGAAGTTCATGGGGATCTATGGCGTGTAATAGACTGGTTTGGGTTACAATCCCCACTAATTCCCCTTTTTCTCCCACTACCACTAAACGACGGATATTTTTTTCCTGCATTTGTTGATGAACCCCCCAGAGGTTATCCTCAACTTTAATCTTGATTAAGGGGGAACTCATGATCAATTGAGCTTTTGTTGCTTTAAAATCCAGGTTTAAGCTTCTAAATTTAACAATATCTCGTTCTGTTACAATTCCGAGGGGGAAAACCTCCCCATTGCTGATTTCTTGAGCAATTATCACACAACTCACTTCATGTTTAGCCATTAATTGAGTTAGGGTTAAGATATTTGTTTGGGGTAAAGCATAAATAACATTTTTAGTTACAATCTCTTTAACATGACGATATTTAAGGAGATGTGCTGGTTTTAAGGCATCTCTTAAGGTTTTGTAGGTAATTAAACCTTCAATCTCTTGATCCTGATTAACAACGGGTAAATGACGGATTTTATGATGAGCAAGAAGACGAATCAAGTCATAAATTTGGCTAATTTCTGATTTTTGCAATTTAATAAGCTCTCTCGTCATAAATTCAGAAATTTTGCCCTTTTCTAAGTCTAATTCTTGGGCTGTAGACCTCACAATATCTCTTTCTGTCAATAAACCCACTAAACGCTTATTTTCTGCCACCAAGATGCAACTATGTTTTTTTAAGGAGAGATGACTTTGACTTAAAAGGGCGATCGCTTCTAAAATAGAGGTATCTGGAGGAACTATCAGGACATCACGATCTATATAGTCATTATATGAAATATTCATGGTATTCGTCCTAATACAAAAGGACTTTTCAAGTTATCCCTCTGAAATCAGTGAAATTATTCTACTCAATTAATTATAGACTAGGGGTCAAGGGGTGTGAAGTCGCTTCGCTCTTGGGTGTGGGGTGTAGGGTGTAGGGTGTAGGGAAAATATTATAATCACCCTAAACTTTGAGTGGACATTAAAAAACATCAGTTACGCTAGGAGCGGATAGGAGTTGATGGATAAATAATTGGGTTATCTTTGCTTCGCTCCTGGGTATTGGGAGCAAAGGGAGACTGGAGAGTAGGAGAATAAACCCCACACCCCACACCCTATCCCCTACACCCTATCTTGACCCTTTGGGTCAATAAGCATTAACCCCTATGATAATTTGCTTGATTACGACTTAGGTAAAATGCGCCCAATGGTCAAATTTTCAGGGACAAAAGTAGATTTTGCAACCCGTTGAATATCGGCAGAAGTAACCGCTTCGATGGCTTCGACTTGCCCAAATAAATTACGCCAACTACCTGTTTTGACTTCGTATTCAACTAACGCTTTACCCATACCTAAATTGGAGTCAAGGGAACGCAATAAACTCGCCCGTAATTGATTTTTAACTCGCTGCAATTCTTGTTCAGAAACTGGTTGAGTTTTTAATTTTTCAATTTCTAAAGATAATGCTTTATCCACATCTTCTAGGGATGCTTTGGGAGAGGTTTGAGCATAAAATAACATCAAGTTAGGGTATTTATCAGAAGGAAAACCATTAAACCCTTGGGCAGCTAAAGCCACTTGTTTTTCTTCCACTAAAGACTTGTATAAACGGGAGGTACGCCCGGAACTTAATAAGGTAGAAATTACTTGATAAATGGCACTATCAGGATGATTTAATGCAGGAACATGATACCCTTCTAAATACCAAGGTTGAGAGACTAATTTTAAGGTAACTTCTCGAGTTTCTTCTTGTTTTGGTTCTACTTTAGTTACTTTAGGAGGTTCTGGTTTTTCCCCATAGCGACCAAAATAAACTTGGGCTAAGGATTGAACTTTTTCAGGGTCAACATCTCCTACAATGGAAATAGTGAGGTTATTCGGACCATAATAAGTGTTAAAAAAGTCTCGAACATCTTGACGGGTTAAATTACGAATATCTTCGTTATAACCAATGGTAGGACGTTTATAGGGATGTTCTGTAAAAGCAGTGCCTAAAAAGGCTTCAACCATCGTTCCAATAGGGTTATTCTCTGTCCGTAACCGTCGTTCTTCTAAGATGATATTTTGCTCTTTATAAAATTCTCGAAACACCGGATCTAAAAATCGTTCTGATTCTAAGGACATCCATAATTCTAATTTATTAGAGGGAAAACTATAAAAGTAAATGGTTGCATCTGGGGTAGTTTGTGCATTAATGTTCACACCTCCAGCAGTTTCTACAATACGTCCAAAGGCATTTTGTTCAACATAACTAGCTGCTTCATCTTGGACTTTTTTAAAGGTTGCTGTTAGTTGTTTTATTTTTTCTTCATTTCCTGTTTTATTGGCAGCTTTTAACTCCATAGAAACTTGATCTAAGCGACTTAAAACTTCTTTTTCTTTTTCATAGTTAGTGGTACCAATTTTTGTGGTTCCTTTAAAAGCTAAATGTTCTAAAAAATGAGCCACTCCTGTTTTTCTATCCGGTTCATCTGTCCCTCCTACATCAGCATAAGTTACAAAAGAAACCACTGGGGCATCATGATTTTCCATGATAATAAATTTCATGCCATTATCTAAGGTAAATTCTGTCACTCGTTCAATGGCACGATTCAAATAAGGAGTAATAGAAGAACTTTCATCAGACGATACTGTTTGCGCCAAAGCAGGAACATTTCCCCACAGCAATAATAAAAGGCAAACAACACTAATAGAGTACCTAATGAAACGAGAAAAATTAAACAACTTAATGATCATAGAGATAAGAAACATCCTGAAAGATTAATAGATTCTTTTATAGCATATCAAAATTGTAAGCTAAATGAATACAATTTACATTAGATTTTTCATAGTTATTTCTAACATCAAGATAGTAATATTTTTTGGAGAGAAAATAGTTATTAAATTCTCAAGGATGTTTGAGTTCTATTGATAGTTTCTAAAGTAAAAAATAAGCTTGACTTTTTTGCCTTGTTATGGTAAGTGAAAATTATTTATTCTGAAATAGTCAAGTTATGAAGTTATGAAGATTATAGAGAGCAATTAATAGACACAATAAGAAAACATAGTTAAATAATAGAACATTCAACAAAAAAGTGTATACAATCTTCCTAAGCAGGATCGTTAATCCATTGAGTATTCATGACCTTTAACTATGGACGGGAAATTTGCGGTAATTTAAGCACAGCCCAATCAAGGGAATGGTTAATTACCAACGGTATTGGAGGCTATGGTTGCGGGACAATTTCAGGGGTCATAACCCGTTGTTATCATGGGTTATTGATTGCTGCTTTGAATCCTCCTTTAAAACGAACTTTACTTCTATCAAAACTAGACGAAACTATCCAATACGATTATCAAACCTATTCTTGTTTTACAAACCGTTGGTTTGATGGGACTATCTCTCCCCAAGGTTATTTGAATATTGAGAGTTTTCGCTTAGAAGGGGCGATTCCCGTCTGGACGTTTGCTTGTGGAGATGCACTGATAGAAAAAAGAATTTGGATGGAGCAAGGAGAAAATACGACATATATTCATTATACTTTCAAACGAGGCAGCAAATCCCTTCAATTATCCATCAAAGCTTTAGTCAATTACCGCGACCATCATGGTACCACTCAATCAGGACAGTGGAAAATGGGAGTGGAAGAAGTACCAAAAGGGTTATGTGTCACCGCTTATCCCGAAGCCATTCCCTTTTATCTCAGGTCCCGAAGGGCAGAAGTGACCTTAAACTATCATTGGCATTTAGGCTATGATTTAGCTATGGAACGGTATCGGGGACTATGGGATCGAGACGATCACTATAATGCTGCTACCTTCAACAAAACCCTCGAACCAGGGGAGTCTTTAACCATTGTTGCCACTACCAACCCTCAATCATCCCTGGATGGAAAACAAGCATTACAAGAACGCTACGAATATGAACAGGGGTTACTCAAACGTTGTTCCCATTTTTCCCTTCCTTGGGTACAACAATTGGTCTTAGCAGCCGATCAATTTATTGTTAATCGTTCTTCAACCCATAACCCAGACGGTAAAACCATTATTGCTGGTTATCCTTGGTTTGCAGACTGGGGACGAGATACCATGATCGCCTTACCTGGGTTAACCTTAACCACCGGTCGCACTGACATTGCCCACAATATTATTAGTAGCTTTGCCAAATACTTAGACGGGGGAATGTTGCCCAATGTCTTCCCCGATGATGATCAATCTCCCCAATATAATACCGTCGATGCCATTCTTTGGTATTTTGAAGCCATTCGTACCTACTATACTGTTACGGGGGATATTACCTTACTCAAAGACCTTTATCCCCTACTACAAGAAGTGATTGAATGTCACTGTCAAGGAACCCGTTATAATATACATCTCGATAGCGATAACTTGATCTATGCAGGTCAAGAAGGTACCCAGTTAACTTGGATGGATGCAAAGGTAGGAGACTGGGTGGTGACTCCCCGTCACGGTAAACCCATCGAAGTTAATGTTCTTTGGTACAATGCCTTGACTATTATGATTGAAATTGGCGATATTTTAGGACAACCCACCGGCACATATAAAACCATGGCCCGCCATACCCATGCTGGGTTTCAACGCTATTGGCATCCTTCCTTAAAATACTGTCACGATGTTTTAGATAGTCCTAACGGCCATGATAAGTCTATGCGTCCTAATCAAATTTTTGCGGTTTCCTTACCTCATAATAAAACCACTCCCCCTTTACTTAAACCCCAACAACAAAAGTCAGTGGTGGATACAGTGGCTAAAATGTTAATTACCTCCCATGGCCTGCGATCGCTTTGTGTTACTCATCACCAATATCAAGGCCGTTACGGTGGGGATCAAGTGTCTCGGGATAAGAGTTATCATCAAGGAACCGTTTGGTCTTGGTTAATGGGTCCATTTGTAGAGGCCCATTGGCGGGTGTATGGCGATCGCGCCTTGGCTAATAGTTTTCTTGAACCGATGGCTAATCATCTCAATGATGGTTGTGTGGGGAGTATTAGCGAGATTTTTGATGGAGATGCGCCGATGATCCCTAGAGGTTGTTTTGCCCAAGCTTGGAGTGTGGGGGAAGTGTTAAGGGTTTGGGCTAAGATTAATGAGTCTTCTTAGAGTGAACCATCGCTATGACAGAGGATTTAAAGCAACGTTTAGTATCTTTAGTATCTGTCTTTCTCAAACTGGGATTCATTGGTTTTGGCGGCCTGGCTGCCCATATCGCCATGATGGAAGCAGAAGTAGTTAGCGATCGTCAATGGCTTACAAGATACTTCAGGTAATAAGTATTATTAAATAGAGTCTAACGTGGGCAATTTCCACTTATAGCTAACTATACATATATTGTAGGGTGTATTAGCGTAGCGTAATCCACCCTACAATATATGGCCAAATCATATAATTTCTACTTAATTAATTGTTGACTATACTATAATTATAGTGTTCAGTCATCATCTTCAAAATATCAAAATGTGGTCTTTATCCTCTCAAAAAGCAAAAAATAATTTTACAGATGCTTTAAATCATGTAGCTTGTGATTTAGAACATATCAAAATTCAACAACCTGGACAAGAACCTGTTTATATGATTCCAGCAAAAGACTATGAATTATTTATCAAACTTCTAGAACAAGCAGAAGACAAAATTGATATTGAAGAAGCAGATAAATGTATCAATGATAAAGAACAAGAAAGATTGACTTTTGAGCAATTTTTTAATGAATTAGAGGTTGAAAGTGAGTCTTTACAGAATAGAATTTAATAAGCGTGTTAAAAAATATTTTCGCTCAATTAAACCTCAAGATGTACAACGAATTAAAACAGCGATCACTCAACTTTCAGAAAATCCTCGGCCTATCGGCTATAAAAAGTTAAAAGGACAAAATAATGATTATTATAGAATTAGAGTAGGAAACTATCGAGTTATTTATACCATTGAAGATAATGTGCTTTTAATTGTAGTCATTCGGATAGGACATCGACAAGAAGTTTATGATAAATTCTAAAAATTAAAGACTTAGATTCAATTCTTTAGCAACTTCTAAATAAGAAATAATTGCATCTCGAATATTCTCAAGAGCTTCTTCTTTTGTTATTCCTTGAGAAGCACATCCAGGTAAACTAGGACACCACACCGCATATCCTTCTTCTGTTTTTTTAAGATTAACTTGATATTGCATATTTTTAATTTAATCAATTTCACAATGATTTTAAACTATTATAGCAAAAATTAGCGATCGCCTAAACTTCCATTAACTTAACTTGACAACGGTTTGCAGCTTCAATTAAGCGATTATCATTGGTTGCTAACGGTAAACTTTTACGCAAAGCTAACTCTAAATAAGCAGCATCATAAGACGCTAAATTCTGTTCCCTTCCTAGTTTTAATGTTCGTTGAAAAGCTTGTGATGACGTTAAAGAATCAATCATGATAGGTAAAGATTTTAATAAATTAATCGCTGTTTCAGTTTGTTCAATTGTTATACGCTTTCTTCTTTCAGCAACTAATAAAGTGTTAACAACTTCTAATGACTAAATTTCAGGAACAAAAGCAGTTGGATCTGGGATTAAAGCCAAAATAGAATTAGCATAGTTATCATCTTCATCAACTAAACACCAACTAATTGAAATTGAACAATCTAAAACAAATTCAATCAAAATCTTCTTCCCTCTTCTCTCATTTCCCTAAGATCACTTTTATCTATAGCAACACTTTTTCTTAAATGTTTCATTTCATTAACGGTATTTTGGATAGACTCTTTTGTTAAAGGTTTCCCCCAAGCATTATAACGAATATCAGTTTGACACTCTTCAACTTCATTGATTAAAATAAACTTAATTTCTTCTATCAAAGTTCGACCATGAGAAGAAGCTTGATTTTGCAATTTTTCTAAGATTTCAGGTTCAATATTATCGAAAATAATCATAATTATCTTAACTTATCAAGTGTTATATAGCTTTAATTATAGTATATAATCTTTTTAAATTATAATATAAAAGCTCCAAAATCAATGTTTCGTCTGTCGAAGTTTTAAATCTTGCCAACTGAAAAGCAGAAAGATGCTGCGATCTTTGTTTGTCAGTTCCTTTCTAATCTTTATCAATCAATTCATTTATTTCGCTATGATAGAAGATTAAAAACCATCTATATTATGGCAGGAATAAATGATGGAATTGAAATTTTAATTGATGAAAATGGAACCGGGGAGTTTGAGTCATGAATAAACCTCTTGAAGAAATGGATAATTGTGAATTACGTCGTTATTTATCTGAAAATCGAAATGATGAAAATGCTTTTAGTCAAGCATTGGGGATATTAATGAGTCGTAAGCAAAATACCACTAAATATCCATCTCCTTTGTCTATGTCTTACGATGAAGTAGAAGCTATTTTTAAAGATAAAATCAAAAAACTTTCAGATTAATCCTATTAGTAATTGTACAGCGTATTACGCTACTGTAATACGCCAAAAATTCAAATTTTGTTAATATTATTAAGTCCCTACTATAGCATTTCCTGGACTCATTAGGTACACTTCGTATTCAACTTCTGAACTCCTGAACTCCCGAACTCCTAAAACTAAAAGAGTTTGTACCTCACAAGTATGGGAACTGCTATAACTCCTGACTAAACAAAATTAGCTGGATCTTGATCTCGTCGGTGTTTAACTGGGATAGGTATTCCTTGGCGATCGCCGACTAAACTTGCAGTGGTTTCTAATGCGTCTCGTAACCGTTTTGCTGCATAGATAGACATATCCCGTGGTACATTAATTCTATCTCGTAAATACCGCAACGCTACATCCGATCCTTTTGGGGGTTGACAAGTTTCTCCTGTCATCATGGTGGTTAATGCACACCGTAACGCTTCATCAAACATTCCATCTTCTCCAGGGTTAACCCGAATAATATTATGACGGTGTTTGATCACCCGTTGTAAAGCTTCTTGACGAGAGGTTTCTGGTTCGGGATACATAACGTCTGGTAAACCAAACCAAGGACCATTATCTACCCTATCTTGATTAATTTTCGTTTGTTCTTCCCCATTGCTGTAACATCCACCCATTTGTGGGGGTAAGTCGTGGACATGGGTATGAAAGTCGCTTTGGGTTCCTCGATAAGTAGAACGGGTTTCCATCGCGTCAAACCACTTCCCAAAACGTTCATTTTCTTCTCGCAGGGAATAACCCTTATAGTAGTATAAACTGGCATTCATGCGCTCTACATAAGGGGTAAAAATGACATCCACTGTCCCAAATGCTTCTAGAAAATAGGGACTTGGGGTATCTCCTAACGCTTTTTCTACCATAGCCACCACATTAACAAATTGTTCGCGGTTTTGTTGTTCTTGTTTTTGCGACCAACTGGGATAACATAACCAAGTACACCAGGCCCGAAACAGCAACCTTTCTAACTGTCGTAGGGGGATAACTGTTGCATCTTTCATGCTATGGGTTAAGGGGCCAAATGCTGCTTCTAAGGCCAGTAAAATATCATCGCTTTCGGTTATTAAACGTCCATCTAATTCAACGGCTGGCAGCATTCCTGATGGTACAATTTTTTTATACCATCGTTCTTTTTGTCCATAACAAAACATCGTAATTTTTTTGATGCGGTAGGGAATTTGTTTTTCTTCTAACCATAACCAAACTTTTTGACAGTAGGGACACCAAGCATGGTTATCCCGATACAGGGTGACTCTAATATCACTTTCTTGATGACCAAAAAGCCGTAAAATAGCTTGAGAGTTAGTCGATCCATTAATATTATCTATAGTCCAGTTTGTTAGGGTTTCTAGTTCTGTCCAGCTTAAAGGTGAGGTCGTCATTTTATTAATTAAGTGAATTTTTTTATAGTAGCTGTTGATAATATAACGTTTCTCGGACTCATGGGGTACATCTATAGCATTTCCTGGACTCATAAAGTACACTTAATATTCAACTTCTGAACTCCCGAACTCCTAAAACTAAAAAAGTTTGTACCTCACAAGTATGGGAAGTGCCATATAACATTTTTTCATGCTTGTAACGTAACTTATATTTGCCCCAATTTTTTCAAAATTTGCAACACTTGAGATAATTCATGTTTTCGAGGTAATAGAGAAAATTCTCTAGAAAGATCATATTCAGGTTTTCCCTCTTGATTTAATTTAATAAAAATAAAACTATCTCCATTCGTTACCATACCGTATATTAATTGTTGTTATTCGGAGTTAGCCATCATATAAGCTAAAATTTGAGGAAGTGCAGAAGCGACAGAAATGCTGGTATGTTTTGATTTTACCACTAATATCCATAAAGAATCTTTGACTACTAAAACATCTATTAATCCTCTGATGATTGTTTGATCGGCATCTTCAATCATTAATTCTACTAATTCAGAAGACTTAATTCTAAAGGGTGAATCTAAAAATCCTGCTACTTCTAAAAGAGGGTAAACGACGACTAAATTAATGGTTCCTTCTAGTAACAGAGATGATGAACGATGATAATCATAACGTTGTTTAATCCGAGTAATCGTAATTTGTTATTGTTTTGTTATTTCAGGTAACTCCTCATCCCATTCTGGGAAAAAGTTGTCTTCTGCTGTTTGAGTTAAATTCAATTTAGTTTGTAAGTCGTTAAAGTTTTTAATTGCTTCTCTAACACCAATTGTTGTTACCATAGATCATTCCTTTTACTTTAATTAAATACCACTCATCAATCTACTGACGTTAACTTAGTTAATACTTTCTTGGAGTTTTTGGATCAATTCTTCTGCACTTTGCATTTTATTTAATTCATCTTTATCAATGAGTTCATATAATTCATTTTTTTTGTTACTAACTAAAATAATAGGATAGTCTCTAACTTGTTGATATTTTTGTTCAAATTCGTCTTTATGTAAAAATTCTAACTCATTGTCTGATGATTCTCGAAACGCTTTCCATTCTTTTTTTTCCTTTAATACACCATAAGTAATGTTACAAAGATTACATTCGTAAGTGTCTGGACTAATAATTTTATGTCCTATATCTAAAACTGTATTCATTAAACCACTATTCGCATTGTAAACAAAAATAATTTTCATTTAATCTACCTTTTCACTAGAATAACGATAGATGCAACTGAAGTCTACTAAAATAGTAACTTCTCTTTGATTAAGCATCTGTTATCTAAGATAACATCTTTCCCTTTACATAATGTGTACTGTTTTGTACTATTTTCTATAATTACAAACTGCTTGCTATCAGAAAATCATGGATGATTTAGAAGCGAATATTCCTTTAATTATCTTATTGATTGGGATAATCATTATTGTCTCTATTCTCAGTAAATTTGGACTCAAAAAACTGGGAATTCCTGTATTAGTGGGTTATCTATGTTTAGGGTTAAGTTTAAGAATCCTAGAAAATCAAGCTAACTTATTAACAGGTGTTGGCTTAGAAATTATTAAATTTTTAGGAGATATTGGCTTAATTTGTTTACTATTTCGAGTTGGATTAGAAAGTGATTTAGGAAAATTAATTCAACAGTTACGTCGAGCTAGTTTAGTCTGGATAGGAGATATCGCTGTTAGTGGAATTATGGGTTTTTGGGTCTCTTTTTTTATTCTTCAATTAGATACTATTTCTAGTTTATTTATTGCGACAGCCCTAACCGCTACCAGTGTAGGTATCTCTGTTAGTATTTGGCAAGAAGCCCAGGCGTTAAACTCTGATAACGGAGAATTAATGTTAGATGTAGCGGAAATGGATGATATTTCTGCTATTTTTTTCATGGCCTTACTATTTAATATTGTTCCTATTATTCATAATGGAAGTGAAACCAATTGGGAATTTTTAATCTTTAAAACTCTGTTAATTTTCCTATTCAAAGCCTTATTTTTTGCAGGATTTTGTTTCTTTTTTTCTCGATATTTAGAAGCTCATATTACGACCTTTTTTCGTCAATTTGATCCCCCCGCAGATTTTACGTTAACCATTGTGGGGTTTGGTTTTTTGATTGCAGCGATCGCAGCATTATTAGGGTTTTCAGAAGCGATCGGGGCTTTTTTTGCAGGTTTGGTGTTTAGTCGAGATCCCGAAGCGGTAAAAATCGATGCTTCATTTGATATGCTTTATGAGTTATTTGTCCCTTTCTTCTTTATTGGCATTGGTTTAGCCCTTGATATTACTACCTTAGAAACTGGGTTAACCTGGGGAATTTTGTTACTCATAGCTGCTATCTTAGGAAAGATGATTGGGGCGGGTTTGCCCTCCCTAATCGTAACAGGATGGCAAGGAGCTATACTGATTGGGATCAGCATGACTCCTCGTGCTGAAGTCATGATGGTGGTGATGCAACATGGTTTAAATTTAGGAGAATGGGCTGTGTCTTCTGAAGTCTTTTCTGCTATGATTGTCGTCTGCGCCCTCACCAGTTTCTTCCCTCCTTTAGTGCTGCGATCGCTTTTAAAACGTATTCATTATTGATAGGTTAAAGCTTTAAAATCCTTCTGCCCTCTGCCTCCTGCCTCCTGCCTCTTCTAGAAGATAAGATGGATTTAAGAATCGGATTTGGTATCAAATACCATGACTTTTTCCGATCACCCAATGACGACGGAAAAAACGTGATAGGGATGATTCTTCTAAGGATAAATAAATGGGTCTACCGTGGGGACAAGTTCGAGGGTGACGGGTTTTTTTCCAAGTATCTAAAAGGTTTTGCATTTGAGATAATTCTAATAGGGTTCCATTCCGAATAGCACTGCGACAAGCAACGGCAACTTGTGCGGTTTCTAAGTCTCCCCCTAAACTTAATTCCACCAAAGCATCGCCACAATCTTCTCGATTTTCTAATAATTTAGGAACCGTACGAACCACCCAAGTTTTATCTCCAAAAGGTTCAATTTCTAAGCCAATTCGTTGTAATTGTTCTACTTGTTTTGTTGATAATTCTGTTAAAATAATGGCTTGTTCTACAGTAATTAATTGCCATTCATCTTGTAACTGTTCATATAAGACTCTTTCGTGAGCAATATGTTGTTCAACTAACCATAACCCCTGGGAATGTTCAGCAACAATGTAGGTTTTATTAACTTGTCCGACTGCCCTTAATTGGATTAATTCTAATTCAGTAGAATGAGAAGAACCAACTTGATAAATTCCCTTATTTTCTGAAGCTTTAAGTAACTTTTTTACCCGTTGGTTTTCCCCAGTTGTAGTAATAGTAAGAGGGGATAACTTTAATGCCTTTTCAATTATTTCTGTCACTTTTTCTTGCCAAAATTCCAGAGATTGTAAATAAATTTCTGTTTTAGCCGGATGACGATTCCAATCAATTTCTGATGGTGGTATGGTGAAATGGAAAAAGCCAACGGGAAAACGGCCCTTGGGTAATGTTCGACTTAAGGCAGCCAATACCGTTTGTTCTAATTGAGGCGATCGCACCACACGGCCATTCACTGCTATTTTCAGCCAATCTAAACGGCCCCGATGACAGCGATCGGGCAACCCTAAAACCATTTCTATCTTAGCTTGCTCATCCCTGGCAGTTGTTATCGTCTCACACAAAAACTGTAAATCCTGAAAATGAACTGACTTCAGTAACTGAGGTAAAATTTGCTGTGGGGTTTTCCCTGGACTAATGGTTAGCCAAGATTTCTGGTTATGATGCACTTGCCAAGTGATTTGAGGATGACAGAGGGACATATTTTCAATGATGCCTTGTATCGCCTTTAATTGCTGCGAGAAGGCGGGTAAACCTTGGCGACGGACAGGAATAGACCCAAATAGATTAGAAGCCGTCACAATGGTTCCTGGTGCCATTGGAGAGGTTTCTTGTTTGATAATATCTCCTTGCTGATTGTACTCAAGACACCATCCCACTGTATTATCTGTAGCGTCACGACTCTTAATGCTTAACTGGCCAACTTGAGCAATACTAAATAAAGCTTCTCCCCTAAACCCTAAACTGGTAATTTTCCACAGATCGTCTAAGTCAGAAATTTTGCTGGTATGATGGGCTTTAGCGCAGTGACATAAATTTTCTAACGACATTCCCTTGCCATTATCAGCCACTGTAACCTGCCAAAGTTCAGGAAATACGGACAGGGTTAAACGAGTCGCCCCTGCATCAATGGCATTTTCAACTAATTCACGAACCACCGCAGCTAATGAGTCAATCACTTCTCCGGCTGCGATTAAATTGATAATCTCAGGAGAGAGAAGTTGAATGGGGGGTGACATATAGGGAAAATTAGGATTCCTTCAATGGTTTAATTGTTGAATTTACCATCTTAATCCATCGTTAACTTTTGTTTTAGTGACTTGATGTTTCAGATGTCCCCCCACTTCCACGTTTATTCAGGGATTTTGTCACCAGTAAATCCCTATGTTTCGGAACCATTTACACCACAGCAGCATCGGTAGACATAGGCAGTTGTTCAGAATTGGGTAATTCTAAACAGTAACCGGCCCCATAAACGGTTTTAATGTAACAAGGATGTCTGGGATCGGGTTCTAGTTTAGTCCGTAGATGACGAATATGAACCCGGATGGTTTCAATATCGTCATCAGGATCATAACCCCACACTTCCTTGAGAATTTCGCTAGGGGACACGGTTTGGCCGTGACGTTGGAGTAAACAGTGAAGTAACTCAAATTCTAAATGGGTTAACTTGACTGTATCCTCAAACCATATAGCTTCAAAACGCTCAGGAATTAAGGTCAATGGGCCATAATTCAAGATTTCTGAATGTTTAGCTGCTTGAGGAATGCGATCGGTTCGTCTTAATAAAGCCCGCACCCTTGCTAACATTTCTGCTAACTCAAAGGGTTTGGTTAAATAATCATCGGCCCCAGCGTTAAACCCTTCGACTTTATCTTGGGTTTGGCCTAAAGCAGATAACATCAATACGGGAATATCGGCTGTCCGTTCATCCCGTCGTAGTCTTTGGCAAACCGTAAACCCATCAACTTTGGGTAGCATTAAGTCCAGCATAATTAGATCAGGCTGCAGTTGAACCGCTAAAGCCTTTCCTGTAATGCCGTCTGGGGCTTGCTTGACATCATAACCCGCCATCTCTAAATTAGTGGCGATAAGGTCTCTAATGGCATCGTCGTCTTCAATTACGAGTATTCGAGGCATTGCAACAAAATGATAACTAAATGTAAACGTTAACTAAGAAGTATGTTCAGATCATAATGAATCCTGTACCGATTATAAGCATGATTTTTCAAATAGTTCTCGAATTGTTAAATTTCCCAGATAAAACTTTGGACTAAACCTTTGTTGATTAAGAATTGTTAAGAAATATCTCACTAAAAATGATAATGATTTAAACACTGTCACCCCCTTACCCTATCGCTTCCTCCATTTAAAGGCAATGGGGAATGGGGAATGGGGAATAGAGAATAGGACAATACCATTGCCCGTTGCCTATTCCCTATTCCCAAGGGCCTAAGGTTGATAAGATAGAATGGCAAAAGAACCTCGATTTTGCTAGGGTACCTTGGACAGAATCATTGATGAGCAGATCAAAGTCGGTTTTAACACAACTATTACAAATTTTTCCTCAATGGCGGCCTCAAATGTATTTTAAGGCTTCCTTAACTGCCCTGTCTCATGCTATGGAAGATCAAGTATTAGCAGGATCAGAGCAACCGTTAGTCATTGCTAGTTTTCAACGAGAACGATTTTATCGTCAAGAAGCCCAAAGATATCGGCGTATTGCCCAAAAAAGCGATCAAGTGTACGTTTTGGCTGCCCCTGAAACGGACTTTAAGCATTGTTCTCAGGACTATGAAACTATCGCTTTCGATCTTGATGATACCCTAACTCAAGAATGGCATTTAATTGTTCTAGGGACAAGCTATAGTAGTTGTTTAATTTGTCAAGAAAAGATTACCCCTCAAACCACAGCAATGACGACGGCTATGGATAACAATCGTCGTTTTGAAGGGATCTGGACTTTTGATCGCCAAGTAACTGAACGGGCTGCTCATATTCTCTTAAAGGCTATCCTTGATTATCGTCCAGAACTACAAGAAAAAATTCAAAAAGCCCAACAGAGATTTAGACTCCCTAATATCTTCAAAGACGAAGCGACTCAAGCAAAGGACATTGATAACACCACCTGGGATGTGACCAATAATAACCCCGATCCCTTTGTACAACGGCTAGTTACTTATCTTCAAGCCGGTCAATATAAACTGATTAAGGCCAACCGTTCTCTAGCTGACAAAGAACATAAAGAAAGGTTGATTAACTCTGTTACCACAGCTATTCGTTTATCCCTCGATCCAGATGAAATTTTACAAATCGCTGTGCAAAAGCTAGGAGAAGGTTTAGGGGTTTGTCGTTGTTTGGTTTATCGTTGCAAGGAAACCGATGCCACTGCCACCATTGAACACGAATTTCTCAATCAAGGCATTCCTTCCATTAAAGGGCAAACTTGGCCCCTACGACAGAATCCTTTATTTCAAGAAGTGGTTGAGTTACGAGACGCTTTAACTATTGATAATGCCGTTAGTGATCCTCGGATGAATCATAAACAAGAAGAGACAGCATCATCAGGACAATCTTTACAAACCTTAGTCAATCGTTGCTCTATTTTATCCTGGATGTTAGTGCCGATTTTGTACCGAGGGCGACTGTTGGGAATGTTGGAGTTACATCATTGTGGACCTAAACCTATTACCTGGAAAGAAGAAGATGTAGCCCTAGTTAATGCGATCGCCACTCAAATTGGGGTTGCCCTCATCCAAGCAGAAGCCTATGCTAATCTTCAGGATCTCAATGAACAATTAGAAGCCCTCGATCGCACTCGTTCTAATTTAGTAGCCATTACTGGCCATGAGTTAAGAACCCCTTTATCCACCATTCAGGTGTGTTTAGAAAGTTTGGCCTCAGAACCAGATATGTCCCCCGAGTTGCGTCAAGTGATGCTCAATACAGCCCTACAAGATGCCGAACGAATGCGAAAACTGGTACAAGATTTCTTAACCTTATCCCAGTTGGAAAGTGGACGGGTAGAATGGAATATTGAAGCCCTGAATTTACACGAATGCGTAGAATTATCTTTAAGTAATGTTAAAGCCCGTCATAAAGAAACCCCACTTCCCACCATTAAAAATCAGGTTAAGGAAGAATTACCCCTAGTTAAAGCTGACGGGGAATGGTTGGTGGAAGTCTTGGCAAAATTATTAGACAATGCCTGCAAATTCACCAGCGAAGAAGGGAAAATTACCGTTGAAGTGAGTGCTCATAGCCCTAACCATTTAGAAGTCACTGTAGCAGATACAGGACGAGGAATCGAACCGAAACGCTTAGAAACTGTCTTTGACCGATTTTACCAAGAAGAAGGAGCATTACGTCGCAGTACAGGGGGTACCGGTTTAGGGTTAGCCATTTGTCGCCAAATTGTTCGGGGTTGGGGTGGAAAAATTTGGGCTGAGTCCGAAGGAAAAGATCATGGGAGTCAATTTCACTTTACTGTTCCTATCTATCTGGATCAAATACCGACTCAACCCTCTAATCAAAGCATTGCCCGTTCTCGTCAATCACGGCAAAAGGCAAAGGGAAAACAGAACAAGTAAACCCAAGCGATTGACCCCAGTTTAATTCAAGAATTAATAACGATGGCCTCACCACTGGCTAACGTTAAAGGAAAGTGATGGGTATTGGGAGCGTGCATCGAACGAATTCCTAAATTAGCACGATTGAGTAGATCCGCCTCTGTGGGAATGATTCTGCCTTGACTATCCAGAATGGATTGATTAAAATTAAATCCGTTTAAATTGAAAGCCATAACACTAATTGCTAAAGCCGCACACCAAATTCCCACTACCGGCATAGCTGCCAGCAAAAAGTGAACGGAACGGCTATTTTTAAAGCCCAAACTAGGTATAAGAAGACGGCCTAAATAGCCCAGGTGTCCCGCAACCAGATTATAAGTTGCCTCTTGTTGACCCAAATGATACCCTTGATTGATTGATTCAGTAACGGTGGTTTCCCGTATGAGACTAGAAGTTACTAAAGAACCATGTACAGCAGATAGTATAGCTCCAGCAAAGATACCTGCTACCCCTAACATATGCAATGGGTGCATCAAAATATTATGGTCAGCTTGAAAAGCTAACATAAAGTGAAAAGTGCCACTAATGCCTAATGGCATCCCCTCAGAAAAACTGCCTTGTCCCAGAGGATAGACGAGAAAGATAGAAGTGGCCGCAGCAACAGGGGCAGAAAAAGCGACAGAAATCCAAGGACGCATCCCTAAGCGGTAACTTAATTCCCACAAACGTCCTAAATAGCACCAAACCCCAATTAAAAAGTGACAAATAATTAATTGATAAGGACCCCCATTATAGAGCCATTCATCAACCGAAGCAGCCTCCCAAATAGGGTAAAAATGTAACCCGATCGCTGCTGAAGTAGGGATCACGGCTGCACTGATCAGGTTATTACCTCCCAAGATGGAACCCATAATCGGTTCCCTGATTCCTTCCATATCCACTGGAGGTGCGACTAAAAAAGCGAGAATAAAGGTACTGGTAGCCACGAGAAGGGTGGGGATCATCAAGATCCCAAACCAACCAATATAAATACGGTTATTGGTACTGGTTATCCATTCAGCAAAGCTTGACCACAGTTGACCGAAATCCAGTTGTTTTTGGCGAGGAAATACATTTGCCATGGTTATTCCTCCTAATTCTCTAAATTTTTCTCAATATAAACACTCCATCACCCTGTAATAGTAAACGCTGATGCGATTTATGAGTTGTAGCCTAGTTTTATTGTATGCAATTAAAAAGAAAATTCCCAAGTTTTTATAGTTTTATGAAGTGTAATTATTTCTCATGTGGTTTAAATGTACTATTTTTTTAGGAGAAAAAATATGTTATGATTATAAGTCGGACAATAAAAAGCGGACGTGGCGGAATTGGTAGACGCGCTAGATTTAGGTTCTAGTGTCTTTGGCGTGAGAGTTCGAGTCTCTCCGTCCGCATTGATTAACCCCTAATAAAGATAGATTGCGCCAGTGTTTTGTAAATTAATGGAACGATGTCCTAAAAAACTGGGCTTATCTTTAACCACCGATACATTGACAATATTATTATCTTCGTCCACTGTGACTTTATAGCGTAAATTAAACTGCGTTGTATCATGAACCAATGGATAAATAACAATATTAGCTGAACTTCCAAAGCCTTTTAGGTTTCCTGTTTCCTCTGGTTTTAGAGATTGAGGGTTCATTGCTTCTAGATCCGTTAAATCATATTCTATAGGGATATCTGTGTCGTTAATAATATTAACTTCTACCACTCGTTTCGTATCGAACCTATCTACTGGTTGCCAATATCCAGGTTGATAAGTTTCGGCAGGGGGATCTTGCGCTTGAACCATAGAAAGTGGGGTAACTCCCAAGGCTAATAAGAGAATAAGGGATAATGATTTCATGGAACTATGGAATAAAAATCATAATTTATCTTTTATATTCTATCAATTAATTTTAATTCTGTACTAATTTCCCTTAGCCAAATAGCAATTTCTGCTGTTTGATCAAAAGAGGTAAAACTAGGTTCATCTTTAAGCCACATCCCTTCCTTGTTTTGAAGAGAAACTAAATAATCAGCAATATCGATAGCCAAATTTCTATACTTACTCTCCTGGGTTATATTAGCAATAATTGATGCACCCCAAGCCACTTTATGACTAAAATAAAATGTATGTATATAAGGGGAACATTGCTGAGCAAAATCTAAATATTTTTTAGCTGTTTCTAAATAATGATTATTTTGGGTTGCTAAGTAAAGTTTCCCTAAAAAGGCAATGGGATAACCTATCATAAAATAAGCTTGATGAGGTTCAATAGCATTGACACAATGAAAAACAGACATTTCTTCAGAAAAATCAGTAATCAATTGTTCTTTTTCATCCACTCTCAGATAAAATTTTGTTGTAAGATCAGGTTGAATATCTAGAACTTTTTTTAAGAAAATTCCTGCTGTTTTAGCTTTTTCTATGTCACCAAAATATAAACTGGTTAACCCTAAATGAGCAGTTGTTAGGACATCCATTACCTGGTTATTTTCCTCAGGTTTATGGGTTTTAAATCCACCTAAATCAGTATTGTAAAATGATTTAAGATAAGAATAAGCAGGATAACCAACATCGAAACGACCCATTTTTTGAGAGGTTAAGGCAATCCAACCATTAATATATCCCCAATATTTATTGAAAGCTATATTTTCACTTTTCTGACCATTTCTAGATAATAAATCCCCATTTTTTTGTAAAAAATTGTTTTTAATATAAGTTAAAGTTTGATTAGCTAGAGTTGTTTTACCTGATAAATAGAAGAGATAAGGAGATTTATAATAACAAGCTAAATCGGTATTAGATAAACCATAACTACCATCTTCATCCATTTTAGATTTTAACCAATGAATGGCTTGCTCAGAACTTTCTAAATAAGATGTTAACTTTTGCTTATTCATCAACTTTTAAGATTGATTGGATTATTTTCACACGATTTAATTATACTAGCATAATAATCTTTATTATGTTTGCATTAGTTTTAAGCTGATGGCTGACGGCTAATAGGTGAATGCTTACAAATTGTCACAACTCATTTAGACTATTTATATCATCAATAATAGATAATTTTTCTAGATTATTTTGTAACCAAAGAGCATCTCTTTTTCGGTCTGTTCGTAATTCTAAAACACGAATTCCTGTCAATGGCAAAGGATTTAATAACTGTTTTAGTTGCGCCCAATTTACAATTAAAATATGTTCAATTTTATAAGTCAAACATAATTGAGAAAAATCAATATTTTGAGGGGTTGCAAAATAAGACTCAAAGAAAGATTCATCTTTTGAGATTGGTAACATTTCAAAGATTCCTCCGCCATTATTATTAATCAAAATTATGGTTAAATGACCTTGAAAATGCTGGTTAATTAACCAACCATTGGTATCGTGTAAAAGGGCTAAATCCCCCGTTACTAATACACTACTTTTACCTTTATAAGCTATTCCTAACGCAGTTGATAACGTCCCTTCAATACCATTAGCACCTCGATTAAAATAAGGTAACAATTGACGGTTATTAGGCATCCAAAAAAATTCAGCATATCTCACTGGCATACTATTAGCAATAAAAATAGATGTTTTTTCTGGTAAGGTTTTAGATAATATAAAAGGCAGTTTTGCTTCTAATAATTCATCAGTAATATCAAAATTTGATTGTATATTTTGGTTAATAAGCTTATTAGTGTTTTGCCATTGGTTTAGATAATATGAATTTGATTTTTTAGATAATTTTTTGGGATCATATTCTATTTCTAAATTATGAATATCGGCTCGAATATAATAAGTTTTATTGTGAAGAGGATCGAGACTATCTGGTCGACTATCAATAATCCAATGTTGTACTTGATGATCGCTTAACCATTGTCGTAATTGCTTACTGGTAGGAAATTCTCCAATTTGAATAACCACATCAGGAACCAACTTATCGGCAAATTTATTGTTACGAAGAAGAATATCATAGGTATTAATTAAATTAGGAAAATCTTGAATATTGTTTCTAAAAGGAGATAAAGATTCTGCTAAAACTGGATAATTCAATAAAATGGACAGCAAAAAAATTTTATTACAGTATAAAGAGGGATTATTAGGATTAGAAACACCAGCAATAATAATTCCTTTTGGTTGAGATAACCATTGGTTTAAATAATCAGATAGATAATATTTTCCTAACAGTTTTTTGTTTGCTGAATAAATATTTTCAAAAAAATAATCAAACTTTATTTCAGAAAATAAAGTCTTAACTTCAGGATCCAAAATAGGTGCTAAAGGTTCACGAAAAGGACAGTTTAAATGCACAACTCCCCTATAAGGAACTAAAGTATGATCCCATGCAGTGATTATAATTTGTCTGAGATAAGATAACATTCTCATCTGGACAGAAGGTAACGATAATTCTGTGTACCAATTACAATAATTGCCGTATAATTTAACTTGATCAATAGTTTGTCCGGCATGACAGTTTCTTAATTCTGGAGGACGATCAGCCGTAAAAATTAATAAAGGTACTTGACTTTCTTTGGCTTCAATCACCGCAGGATAAAAATTAGCCCCTGCTGTCCCCGATGTACAAATTAAAGCCACAGGAAGATGGCTTCGTTTAGCTATTCCTAAAGCGAAAAAAGCAGCCGATCGCTCATCTAAAATAGGAATGGTTTCAATATTAGGATGACCAGCAAAGGCAAGGGTTAAAGGAGTGGAACGAGATCCAGGACAGACAACAGCAGTGGTTAAGCCTAAACGAGATAATGTTTCTACAATAACAGAAGACCATAAAGTGTTAATATTGCGAAAATCAAGCTGCATTCCGTATTAATTGGCTAACAATTTCTTATCTATTATCCATCATCCATTGCTTATGTTGTTGTAGCACAGGACGAGTCCCTTGTTCATAGCAGTTTTCAATTTACTGTATCAATCTTTCGGTTAAGTGAGTGTGGGTGGGGTGGGGAATGTGGGGAGAATTTGCATTTTGATCGTTAATCTATTGATCTCAAAACTGCTCTAAGACGCAACTATGGTATTCTATGTTGAAACTAACAACAGATTAAAACTCTTTTCTTGACATACTCCACGCCCTATAAGTGCGTGGATTCTCCAAACATCACTGTTGTGGATTTCTGATTCAACGAGTTCGCTTACATTAAAGTCTTCTAGGCCTTTAACCCAGAGGCGATTCTCTCCTCAGACGTTCACCCCATTTCAGAGGTCTGTTCTCGTATGCCCTACGATACAGTTCAAAACCAAAAAACTTGGTTGGTCTGGTACAGAAAAGCTTAAAGCTTTTACCTGTACAAGCTTTTCTGTACAGAACCCAGAGCCTGAGTTTTCAAGGTGCGTTGCCATTAGGCGACTGGGTTTTTAGAGCGGTTGATTACCCTATCCGCTATAGTTCTAATTATACATGACATTAAAAACCTGGAAAAGCGAGGCCAGAACTCCGAGGAAACCTCGGAGATTATCTGACCTCAAGAAGCCGTCCTAAAAGGGACGGGGCTTTAAACCCAAATTTCCGGTAACAGAATGTATGATTAGAGAAAAGAGTTATTTACCTGATGGGGTGACAAGGAGGTTAAAGTGAAGACAGGGTATGGGGTGTGGGGTGTAGGGTGTAGGGTTTATTCTCCCAGTCCCCCAGTCTGGAAAAACTTTTACGCAAAAAACCATTGTCGCACTGTGGCAGGCCATGGGTAAAAAAATTGGTTTGGCTGCCCCCACCGAACGGGCCGCAGTCTGATTATTTATGGCACAACGGGGGAACCGAACCCGAACATACGGTACAAGTTATCTCAGAATTAGTCACAGAATTTATCTATTCTTAGCTTTACCTAAATTACGTTTGAATCCTGTTCCAAAGATTATTGCTGTTCCTGCTCCAAGAATAGTTAGAGGTTCTGGAACAGCTGTTCCAGTTATTTTTTCTTGTGTGACAGCAATAGTATGTATTTGAGTAGGATTCTGAGAATTATTACGATCATTTCTTAAGAGAATATTGAGCGACTCAAAAGTTATAGGAGCATCTATCCCGTATTCGTAGTTTCCCTCAAAATTTTGAGCGACGACGTATTGAAATTGTGATGGAGTTGCTACCAGAGGTTCTCCCAATACCACCCAACGATTCTGGGCATCGTCAAAAAAGCTAAGCTGGGATTCAATTCGTTGATTTTTTTTCTCTATGCGCAAACGATAGTCTGTTTCTGAATTTCCTATGTTATCAAGTAAGAGAGAAGGAAAATCTGTACGGTTTTCAGGTTCTACTCCAGGGGTAAAATCTGGGTCTATATATGATCTTATTGGTAGAGATTGTCCACTGGCAGTTGGCCGATGCCAAACTCTCAATTCAGCATCTTCTTCTACTTTGGTGAATTCTGAAGAGCAATCATTATTGGTGGCTAGGACAACTTCATTATTATTTTTTGGATTCCAACAAAAAACAGGGTTCTTCTCATATTGAAGTCCCATAATATAAGCATCGGTTTCTCGATTGACATTGATGGTTGGAAATAATACATTCCAATATAAATTAATTGCACCATCATTTAAGTTAAGAGCGGAATTAAAAGAATATGAAGCTGTAGCAAAGCTCCTTGTGCCATTATTGAATAAAAATCCTGAATTAATACTGGTACCATTTAGGAGCCAATTCCCACTATCGTCACTAAAATCATCATTCACTACAACAACTTCTTTAGTAGAAAATTTGAAATCAAAAGCTAAACTTGGTTCAGTCATCAGAGGAATTCCTACTACTAAAAATAAAGTTGAACATTTTTCTAAAAATTGATTGAATAGATGAAAAATCATGATTTTATTAAGACTGATATGGTTCATAATTAGTGAGGTATTCTTTGTTTCTTGTGTGTTATTATAACTAACAAGTAAGATCACTTAAAGATTTCTAACAAATTGTAATGAAAATAGCTAAGGGTAGAATCAGGCATGAGGAATGTAGAAAGTTAGCGATCGCTCTCTATCCTCATGGCTTGATTTTATTTTGAGATAACGGAAGTAGTTTTTCCCTCCGTCGAACTCACGTTTTAAAGATAGATTCTTGTCAAATTAGGCAATTTTTTGTTACCTAAAAATATCTACCAAACGGAAGAAGACAAAAAATAAAACTATAGTGTGGCAACAACTAATGAATAATAGTGATTAGTCAAGGTACATCAACTAGACCAATAATTTTTAATTTTTGTTTAAGGTCAGAAGAAGACGTTAAACCTGTGAAATACATAAAATAGTAAAAGACTATTTCACTTAGCCGAAACAGTAATATAACACAAAATTTATGAATAATCCTATCGTCATCATTGATGGTCTGAAAAAAAGTTATGGGGCCGTAGAAGCCCTAAAAAACATCACTTTTACCATTGAAACGGGAGAAATATTCGGACTGTTAGGGCCAAATGGATCAGGCAAAACTACTACCATTCGCTGTTTATGTACCCTAGCGAAGCCCGATGGCGGAAAAATCGAAGTAAACGGGGTTTCAGCCTTAGATGACCCCAAAACCGTCAGAAACCGCTTAGGTTACGTTGCTCAAGAAGTAGCCTTAGATAAAATGTTAACAGGGCGAGAATTACTAGAATTACAGGCAGCCCTCTATCATTTGCCCAGAAAAGCAGCAAAGGAAAGAATTGAGCAATTATTAAGCTTATTAGACTTAGAAGAATACAGCGATCGCAAAACAGGAACCTACTCAGGGGGAATTCGTAAACGTCTAGATTTAGCCGCCGGACTCCTTCATCAGCCCGATGTGTTAGTCTTGGATGAGCCAACAGTAGGCTTGGATATCGAAAGTCGTTTCATCGTTTGGGACTTTCTCAAACAACTCAAAGCAGCCGGGACAACGGTACTCATTACCAGTCACTACCTCGAAGAAATCGACGCATTAGCGGATCAGGTGGCTATTATCGAGAAAGGAGAAGTCATCGCCCAAGGAACCCCATCCCAACTCAAAGACCGTTTAGGGGGCGATCGCGTTACTTTGAGAATAGAAGAATTTTCACCCATTACCCAGGCAGAAAAAGCCAAAGAAGTCCTAGAAACCTTGCCTTTTGTCGAAGAAATCATCATTAACCCCTCTCAAGGCAATTCTCTTAATTTAATCGTCACAACTGGCAGTAACTCCTTGAGTAAAATTGAGCAAACCTTAGAAAAAGCCAATCTACCCATCTTTAGCCTAGCCCAATCTCGCCCCAGTTTGGATGATGTTTATTTAGCAGCAACGGGACAAACCTTAATGGATGCAGAATTAGCGGCTGCTGGTAGTCGGGATCTCAAAAAAGAGAAAAAACAACAGATGAGTTAGCTTAAGCCATTGAAAAAAGGGATTAAGATCAAAATAACCTCAAAGAATAAATAGATAAATAATATGAGTCAAACCATTACACCATCTCAAACTAAGAACAGTTTAGCCCCCAATGTCATCAGCGATATTCAACCAGAGGGAAACTGGTTCTCAGACTTTTCCCAAGAAACCTTGGCCATGACCAAGCGTCTCTTTATTCAACTACAACGCCGTCCCTCAACGTTGATGGCTGGTATTATTCAGCCGTTTATGTGGTTAATTTTGTTTGGGGCTTTATTTTATAACGCCCCTCAAGGATTATTTGGGGAAGATCTCAACTATGCTAAGTTTCTTTCCCCTGGCATTATTGTTTTTACAGCTTTTTCTGGGGCTTTGAACGCAGGACTTCCAGTGATGTTTGACCGGGAATTTGGCTTTCTTAACCGTTTATTGGTTGCCCCGTTAGCCTCTCGATACTCTATTGTGGCTGCTTCTACTTTGTATATTATTACCCTGAGCATGATTCAAACCGCTGTTATTGTAGCGGCCAGTGCTATGTTGGGGGCAGGTTTACCTGGTGTTGCCGGATTAGGGGCGATCGCTTTAATTGTTTTTTTGATTGTTGCTGGGGTAACGGGACTGAGTTTAGGGTTAGCTTTTGCTTTACCAGGTCATATTGAACTCATTGCTGTCATTTTTGTCACTAATTTACCCTTACTCTTTGCCAGTACCGCCCTTGCTCCTTTATCCTTTATGGCAGGATGGTTAAAAGTAGTAGCCAGTTTAAACCCCTTAACTTATGCCATTGAACCAATTCGCTATATCTATCTTAATGGACAATGGTCGTTAGGGAGTGTTGTTCTAGAAACTCCTTGGAGTAATATTAATTTTCTTGGGGTTTTGTTGTTATTGCTAGGGTTTGATGTCTTAATCTTGTTTACTATTCAACCTTTATTACGTCGTCGTTTTGCTTAATTGAACGGCACAATTAAATTTAAGTTGTTTTGTGGTGCATTAATCAAAGATAATGCACCTAATTTGTTTTTAGTAACATTAATTACTATAGCACTACGCATTACTGTTAGGACCTTTCTACAAGCTGAAACCTTTGTACAGTGGACTATTG
>JASJDW010000165.1 GCA_030064955.1 Crocosphaera sp. | reverse complement strand
CGTTGCGGTTTTGGGTTGAGAAATATAAATAACTTTAAGAATAGAGCTTTATTGTTTTGGCATCTAACTGATAGTTTAGCCTAGTATATACTGTAGAACCCTTCCTTTTTATTTTCTCACATCTCATTCCTGATTGCTATAAATCAAAAGTTGATCAGCAATATATTGCTACTTCTGGCTGTCAAAATAACCAGCGTTGGGATCCTCAAGATGATCGCGGCCGTGGACCGATTCCGAGATGCGACCAAGTGAATCTCGATCATTACACGGTTCAGACCACTCCCATTTATTTACCGCAACGAGGCATTGAAGGAAACTTTTTTAAGATTGATCCGCACCTGGTTAATATTTGGGGTAAAACTCGTGGGGACTTTGGCATTCACTTTGATGCTAATGCCCCTGGCAGTGCTGGCTGTGTGGTAATCAGAAACAAGTCAGCCTGGGATGCTTTTCAGGAAATGATGGGGCATTACAGAAATGCTGGTTTGAAATCGGTTCCCTTGATTGTAGAATATCAACGTTAACAAGTTTGTTCGAGGGGTATCTTCCTAGACCATTCAAGCTACCCAAACTTTCCCCTTGTAGTTATGGATAGCTTATGCTTATAATCCATACAATTACAACGAATTCTCTTTTATCAGTTCGTGATAACTATCTGTCTCTATATTTGAATGCACATCGCTTGGCTTGGGAAAAAATCCCCTTTCTGTGGAAATGTAACCTATGGTCGGGAAGTGACCAACGCCCTTCTAGATCGAGGTTATCAAGTTAGTTTTCTTCATTTTTCGCAAGAAGAGACACACTCGACTCATTGGCGAGACTGTCGGGAAGTTACCTTACCTTTTCTCTATAAATCTCAAATTTATACTATCCCTACTCCAAAATCGAGTAAAATTTTGATGGATGCTTTGGCTAAACTCAAGCCTGATCTAGTTCATGCTTCCCTTACCTTATCACCCCTAGACTTTCGACTGCCTGAAATCTGTCAGGCGTTAAATTTACCCCTCATCGCCACGTTTCATCCCCCTTTTGACAGTAAGTTACGTAATTTGAAGTCGAGTACCCAATTTTTGACTTATCAGTTATATGCGCCGTGTTTAGCCCATTACGACAAAGTTATTATTTTCTCTAGGCTACAACAAGAATTATTGATGAAATTAGGAGTTCACAAGGATAAACTAGCGATTATTCCCAATGGAGTTGATCCCATTAAATATTCTCCTGGCGTATCCTGTATTAAGTCTCAGATCACAGCTAAACGATTGTTTGTCTATGTGGGACGTATTGCCACAGAAAAGAACGTAGAAGCCTTGTTAAAGGCGTGGAAACAGATAAGTATGGTAGATGAGAGTAAATTGTTAATTGTGGGTGATGGACCCCTTAAACCCTCCTTAGAACCCTTTTATGGTAGAGAACATGGTATTTATTGGTTGGGGTTTGTGGCCGATGAACAACAACGGATTGATATTTTACGGGCTGCTGATGTATTTATTTTGCCTTCTTTAGTAGAAGGGTTATCCTTATCTCTATTAGAGGCCATGGCCTGTGGTGTAGCTTGCATTGCTACGGATGCCGGTGCTGATGGTGAAGTGTTAGAAGATGGGGCTGGCGTAGTGTTAAATACTCAAGGTGTTACCACACAGTTAAAAACTTTATTGCCCTTATTTCGAGATCATAACGAAATTACCCAATTATTAGGACAAAAAGCCAGACAACGGGTATTAGATAAATATTCTTTGACCAATAACATTTCTCAGGTAGAAAAGGTTTATGAAGAGGTTTTAGGAAGACCCAATTTTCCTATTGTTAGTCGTTTATCTTGATTAATCATTTTATTAAGTTCTCAAAAATATACTTGGTTTCTTCGTCTTTTCTTAGAGACTCAAAATCCTTATCTTGTTGGGCTAATTCTTTGATATCTTCATTATAGTATATGGCTTTTTCTAGACTGTCTAATGCACAGCATTTCTGTAACATTATCACCCAAAATAACGATAAAACAAAAAGATATATTCCCTTACACATAACCCAGGTATAAAAGTTTGATTCTTCTTTAAGAAAATCATTTTGTAGAGCGTAGAAACAAGCCAGATTATAATGGGCTAAAGAAGCTTCAGGATCAATTTCTAAGGATTTTATATAAGCTTCAAATTGTTCCTTTTTCGGTTTTCCTAGTAACGATAAAGCATAAGCTTTATTTATATAAGCACCTACTTCATTTGAATTCAACTTAATTGCTCTTTCTGATGCTTCCAAAGCTTCATTAGCTAAATCAACTTTTTTCTCTTTTTCTATGTCTGAACCTAAATAGTTAATATACATAATAAAAGCTCCACCTTTATAACGCCAAGCCTTAAAATCTCCCTTGTCAATTTCAATAGATTTTGTAAATAGATTAATGGCTTCATCAAGATTCTTTAATTTGATTTTTGGACTTTTCAATTCCTCTGATAATTTTATATACATAAGACCTTTTAAATTACAAGCAATATTAGAGAAAATATTAATTTCTATTGCTTTATCAAAAAGTTTCATTGCATTTTGATAACTCTCTATATCTCTAGCCATGATTAATAAGCCACCAAGTTTAACATAGTCTATTGATCTTAAAAAATCATACTTTTGTGTATTAAGATTATCAAGAATTTCATTCAAAAAAGAATCTGAATTATTTGGAATATCTTCTTCTTCTTTCCTTAAAATATTTAAGATTTTGTCAATCGTTTTTTTTATTTCATTTAGACGATTTTGAGTTTTATTTTTTGGCTCACTATAACCAAAATCAGGATACAAATAATCTATACTAGGAATCACATCTATAATTTGTCTTGTTAATTGTATTTGTACTGAAATTTTCAATCTTTCTTGAATTTTTTGTAGACTTCCTTTTAAAGCTTCTGAATAAATTAATACTGTCCAAAGATATCCAATAATAAATCCAGATACAAAAAAATAAATTAAATTTCCTATGGTAATACTAATTGCTATGGGTGAAGCATGAGAATTAGTTTCTGTTCCATGATAAGATAAATCAAATCCTGGAGCTATATTATCTACTATATTTAGCTTAATAAATTTTAGAATTCCTTGAAGTTGAGTTAATCCTACTCCTACAAGAATTTTAGTTAACCAATCAGATATTTCTTCTAAATTTGTATTATTTTCTATGGGAAGTGCTGAAGCTGGTTTATCTAATTCAGATAAAGATTTATTGACTTTAATTATTTTAGGAATTCCAAATAAAAAGCCTAACAAAAAACCAATTACAAGTGAAGCACTTGCAACAGCACCAATTATCCCAAACGCAGATAAAGCTTTTTGCCAAGACTGAGCAGAAAAAAGATATAGAACGATGAATAAATATCCTAATGGTAAAAGACATAGAAAAGGAATGAGAGTGTTAAAGGAAGGCTTTAATTTTCTACTAAACATGATAAAAAAATATTTTTTCTACATTCTAGCCACTAATCTTTAAGTTTAATTTGAAGTTTTCAGATTATTTAATAATTTTATCAAAAGAGTGTAACTGAATTGGATTATTACTTAACCGAATCACTGTATTTTTTGAGAAAAAATGCTCTAAATCATTAGAACAAAAACAAGCAATAACACTCGATATTGATAAAGAGTAAAAAAATGGCTAGGATTAAAGGCTAAAATGTAGGGGTGTAATGATACGATAACAAAGGCAAGGAATTCGTATAAATATATGGCAGAAACTTTATTATTTAATGCCCTCCGTCAAGCCATTGATGAAGAAATGGGACGAGACGACACAGTATTTGTCTTAGGAGAAGATGTAGGCCACTATGGCGGTTCCTATAAAGTAACCAAAGATCTTTACAAAAAATACGGAGAACTGCGGGTTCTCGATACACCGATCGCAGAAAACAGCTTTACTGGGATGGCGGTAGGGGCTGCAATGACTGGGTTACGGCCTATCATTGAAGGAATGAATATGGGCTTTTTATTATTAGCCTTTAACCAAATTGCCAATAATGCCGGAATGTTACGCTATACTTCTGGGGGCAACTTTAAAATTCCCATGGTTATTCGCGGACCTGGAGGCGTTGGTCGACAGTTAGGAGCCGAACATTCCCAACGGTTAGAGGCTTATTTTCATGCAGTCCCTGGCTTAAAAATTGTGGCTTGTTCCACCCCCTATAATGCCAAAGGACTGCTTAAAGCATCCATTCGAGATGAAAACCCTGTCCTCTTCTTTGAGCATGTTTTACTCTATAACCTCAAAGAGAACCTTCCTGATACGGAATATATCGTCCCGTTAGACAAAGCGGAAGTTGTCCGAAAGGGAAAAGATGTTACCATTCTCACCTACTCCAGAATGCGTCATCATTGTTTACAAGCTCTAAAACAAATTGAAGGACAAGGTTATGATCCCGAAATTATTGATTTAATTTCTCTTAAACCCTTCGACTTACAAACCATTGGCGACTCTATCCGCAAAACCCACCGCGTCATCATCGTTGAAGAATGTATGAAGACTGGGGGCATTGCAGCAGAATTAATTGCTTTAATTAATGATAACTTTTTTGACGAATTAGATGCCCCTGTCATTCGTTTATCCTCCCAAGATATTCCTACCCCTTACAATGGAATGTTAGAAACATTGACCATTGTACAGCCACCCCAAATTGCTGAAGGAGTGGATAAGTTAATGACACTGCATATTTAGAGGGTGGGGTGATGGGGTGATAGGGAGTGTGGGAATTCATAGTCTCCCTCTGCTCCCCCTGCCTCCCCTGCTCCCCCTGCTCCCCCTGCCTCCCCTGCTCCCTCTGCTCCCTCTGCTCCCTCTGCTCCCCCTGCTCCCCCTGCCTCCCCTGCTCCCCCTGCTCCCCCTGCTCCCCCTGCTTCGCTAGTCCCAAACCCTTACATAAGATTCCAATATGAAACAACGACGTTTGTTGATCGGTTTTATTATCGCCCTGGTTATCGGTGCGATCGCTCTTCTCAATACTATTCCCTTACAACTCGGTTTAGACTTGAGGGGTGGGGCCCAATTAACCATTCAACTCAAACCCACCGAAGAGGTCAAAAATATCTCCCAAGAGGACTTAGAAGCAGCAAAAACGGTTCTGGAAAACCGAGTGAACGGGTTAGGAGTGGCTGAACCAGTTGTCCAAACCCTCGGGCAAGATAAAATTGTGGTACAGTTACCAGGGGTGACCGATCCCGAACAAGCAGAACGGGTATTAGGGGGAACGGCACAATTAGAGTTTCGTCAACAGCGTCAAGGGACAGAAGGACAACTACCGGTAGAATTGAGCATCAGACAACAAACAGAGGTAGAATTAAATGCCCTCAGACTTGGAGATACTACCCCTGAAGAAGAAGAACGCATTATTGAGTTAACTAAGTCCCTAGAAGCGTCTAACCAAGCTCTTTTAGAGCTATTCGACTCCGTAGGATTATCTGGAAAAAACCTTGATAATGCTCGTTATGGACCCACTCAAGGGACAGAATGGGAGGTTATTATCGATTTTGACAATGAAGGCGGCCAAAAGTTCGCTGAACTTACTAAAAATATTGCTGGAACCGGTCGCAGTATTGGTATCTTCTTAGATGATGTGTTAATCAGTGCGCCAGTAGTGGGGGTTCAATTTGCTACCACTGGTATTACTGGGGGAAGTGCCGTCATTACAGGGAATTTTACCGTCGAAACCGCCAATGAGTTAGCGGTACAGTTGCGGGGTGGTTCCTTACCTTTTCCTGTAGAAGTGGTGGAAAATCGCACCGTTGGAGCAACATTAGGACGGGATAGTATTCGACGCAGTATCTATGCTGCTGTTGCTGGTTTAATCTTAGTTTTAATCTTTATGGCGGTTTATTATCGTCTTCCTGGGGTTTTGGCTGATTTAGCGTTAGCAATCTATACCATTTTAACCTTAGCTTGTTATTCTCTCATTGGCGTTACTTTAACCCTTCCTGGTATTGCTGGGTTTATTCTCAGTATTGGTATGGCTGTAGATGCTAATGTGTTAATTTTTGAGCGTACCCGTGAAGAGTTACGCAGTGGCAAAACCTTATACAGTGGAGTTGAGTCAGGATTTTATCGAGCATTTTCTAGCATTGTCGATAGTAATGTCACAACTTTAATCGCCTGTGGTGCTTTATTTGGCTTAGGATCTGGGTTGGTTAAAGGGTTTGCTTTAACCCTAGCCATTGGGGTATTAGTGAGTATGTTTACGGCTTTAACTTGTACTCGCACTTTGTTATTGGTAACAGTGTTAGGGTTTTCTGGGGTTCGCAAAAAACCAGAACTATTTTGTCCCAATTTACCTACACCGAGTAAGTCGTAGACAGATTCTTATTTTTGTTCAATTACTGATACTTTTTAACCAAAGACAATGCAACTACATATAATTAAATGGGAACGGTTGTGGTGGTCAATTTCTGCCTTAATTATTTTAGGTGGAATCATTGCTATGATCATTTCTTATACAACTTTTAAAGCCCCATTGAGACCAGGTTTAGACTTTATTGGTGGGACTCGACTGCAATTACAATTAGCTTGTGGCGTTGAAGGAACTTGCGACAAGCCTATCGATGTAGGAGAAGTGAGAGAGATTTTAAATCAACAAGATTTAGGCAACAGTACCATTCAAGTATTGGAAGGTAATATTCTTTCCATTCGGACTAAAAATTTAAACGTAGATGAAAGGAGTGAACTACAACAGGAATTAAATGAAAAGATCGGAAATTTTGATCCCGAAACCATTCAAATTGATACTGTTGGGCCAACCATTGGTAAACAATTATTTGAGTCTGGAATTTTAGCATTATTAGTTTCTTTTTTTGGTATTATTGTCTATCTTAGTGTTCGATTCAAGTTTGATTATGCTTTTTTTGCTATTCTAGCGTTACTGCATGATGTGTTAATAACCGCAGGAATTTTTGCCGTTTTAGGATTAGTGGCTGGTGTAGAAGTAAATAGTTTATTTTTAGTTGCTTTACTAACGATCATTGGCTTTTCTGTTAACGATACAGTGGTTATTTACGATCGCATTCGAGAAAATATAGATAGGTATATTGAAGAATTATCTATTAATGAAATTGTAGAAAATTCTGTTAATCAAACCCTCACTCGTTCCATTAATACTACTGTGACAACTTTATTACCCCTTGTTGGTATTTTCTTATTTGGTGGCGAAACCCTGAAATATTTTGCACTTGCCCTAATTTTAGGGTTTATTGCTGGTTCTTATTCTAGTATTTTTATTGCTAGTACCTTACTTGCTTGGTGGCGGAATCGTCAAACATTGGCTAAGGGTTAAACTTAAGTAGTTATGTTAAGGGTATAAAATTAATATGATTACGTTTGAAAATGCACTAGAGATAGTCAGTCAACTCCCCAGAGAACAACAAGAAATGTTGATTGAAATTATTAAAAAACGGATGATTGAAGCTCGAAGACAGGAAATCATGGCAGAATGTCAAGAAGCTTTAACAGAATATCGAACGGGTAAGTTACCAGCGATGTCAGCTACCCAAGCGATCGCTGATTTGCGTCATTATTTAGAAGATAATAAGGATGAATGAAACAATTAGTTCTAATTTTACTAAAAATTTTATCGAGTCGGTTGTATTAAGACAAATTTGTTGTACTAACTTACTGCATAATCTGTGTATTGTCTCATATATAGAGGTTGAAATCCTAAGACGATATCTTGTTTATCAACCCCTAAATTGACTAATTCTTGAGCAATATCAATATCAGTAGAATTACATTGTATCCAGATTTTTTCGTCTTTGATATCTAAATGAATTGAACATCCATAAATTCGTTTTTTATCTTCCCATCCCACACGAACTAATTGATAATGATCATGTTCACCATCAAAAATGACTTGGTTTTCGATATTTCCGTAGGGATATTTGTAACTAGCATATTGATAAAGCAGTTTTTTAATAGCTTCTCGATATTGTTCTAATTTTGCCATTGGACAATTACCTCCTTTTCTACATTATAGACAATTAAATTAATATGATTATTCTTAATGACAGTTTGGGTAAATTCTAATCTAAAAAAATTATCATAAGCTTCCTCAGGAATCGCTAAATATAAAGAACGTTGAGGGTCTTTTTTATTTAAGATTGTCCGATAATTAATAAATTGACCAACCGCTAAATGAAAATCGGAAATGGCAGAACTTCCTAAAAAACTTTTAATTTCGACAGTGATGGAAATACAGCGTTATCTTTAGCCAAAGAATTAGGAAATACTGAAATTATTAACCTACTAATTGAAGCAGGAGCTATGTAAAATTAGAGCCACAGAGTAATCTCATTGATTTCAATTGAAAGAAATGGATGTTACTCACATCTTTTACTTTTAGCAGAAGTTTAAGGTTTTAAGGAAAAAGTTAACGGAATTGTTTAAGCTCTAAAGTGTTTTCTTAACTCCTTAAAGTTCGATTGACCTAAAAAAATAGTTAGTTTTATGCTTGAAATATAGCATTTCTTGGACTCATGAGGAACAGTTAATATTCAACTTCTGCTGCGGAGCATCGGGCGAAGCCTGCCCTCCTGTTCGCGCTTAGCCGGAGCTTCGCTGTGGAACTTCTAAAACTAGAAGAGTTTGTACCTTACAAATATGGGAACTGCTATATCGTCACACAAAAGTTAATTAAGGACTCAACTAAATGATATCTAAAATGAAAGCGGTTAACTTAAACGGCACTCAAACATTGTTCAATATGGACACCGTAAATACGCCTGAGCAGTTTTGGAAATTAGCTAACGAAACTCGTTTGAAAACTGGATATCAAGCGGATGAAAAGCTAAAATTTTTAACAACAGCTTCGTTCGATGCCTTAAAACAGATTTGTCGACAATATCGCTATTTTACTGGAGATTATCCTAATAATTTAGCAATCTTAATTTCTAAGTTACCTCAAGGAAATTTCAAAAGCATATTAGGGGAAATTCTTAACGAAGAGTTAGGTGAAGGTAATACCTCTAAGTCTCATTTAAAATTATACGATCGCTTCCTTTTTAGTTTGGGAATGACGGAAGATGAACTGGAGGCTTCTATTCCTATAGAAAATCAAAAAATCTTAGAGCAAACCCAACAGTTAATTGCAAAGAATTCAGCTAGTTATGGTATTGGTATGGTAGGAATGGGAGCAGAATGTCTTTGCCAAATTTATTTATCAGTTATGTACGAATTTATGATCAAGAACCCTTGTTTTCAAGAGAGAAAACAGTCGTTAGATTTAGAGTTTTGGGACTTTCATGCTGGAGAAGCGGACATCGAACACCGTCAAAAAGTTCAACAATTAATTAATGAAACAATTGGAGAAGATCCCTCTTGTCTACAGGAATTATCAGCAGGTTATTTTCAGGCCAAAGCGAATTGGGATTTATTTTGGGAAAATAACTATAAATTTGTTAATTATCAGTAACTTATAGAAGGTTTATCTCTAATAGGCTGGGAGCATCCCAAACTTGCAAATTGTCTTTTATTGATGATAGTTTATCGTTATGAATTTCCTCCTGTCAAACTCCAAAGATACTTTTTCTGCAAAAATGGGATGCTTCCAATGGGCTTCAAGATAAAAAGATGCTAAAACTCATAATGGTGATTAGTGCTGTTCTCCCCTTTTTAATAGCAACAATATTAATAGGGGGGTTCGAGTTAAACGGAGCGATTTCGGGGTTACTAACCCTAATCATTACCATCTTAATTTCGTTATTTCGATTTTCTTCTAATGAGTTATTCTTCGCTCTAGGAACTGGATTAGCTCAGTCATTAACCGTATTTTATATTATTTTTCCTAGTCTTATTTTGTACCGTTTACTACAATCTAGCGGTAGTCTGAAGGTATTAGGAGAAAGTATCACTTATTTAGTTCCACAACGTGAGTTACAAGTTTTATTATTGATATTAGGATTAGCTCCTTTTACAGAATCAGTCAGTGGCTTTGGCGTAGGAACCTTGTTAATTATTCCTATTTTCCAAGCACTAAATTATAGTCTTATGCAGTCCGCTGTATTAGGAATGTTAGGACAAATGGCAGTTCCTTGGGGTGGCTTAGCTCTAGGAACCTCTTTGGGAGCGCAACTGACCAATCTAGATCCTCATTGGTTAGGAGCTAATACTGCACTTATAACTGCTCCTTTACCCCCAATGTACGCTGTTTTTTCTCTCTGGATCAGTGGAGGAATACAAGCGGTAAGGCGACGATGGCAGATTGCTGTTGTTACTGGTAGTTTATTAAGTTTTAGTTTGTGGGCTTTTAGCTTATTCCCAGGGATAGAATTAGCAGGGATTTTAGGAGGAATTGTTGTTATTTTATTTCTCATATTTATAAGCCGAAAGTCGAAAGTTAGAGGTTCAATGGGATCATTCCATGAGTTGAAAAAAGCGATGCTTCCTTACACTATTTTAACTTTATTAATGTTGGCTTCCCGTCTCATTATTCCCTTGAAAAACTGGTTGCAAACCCATTTGATTTTATCCCTTTTTACTAAAGACTTTAATCTTCCTTTGTTATACAATCCAGGGGCATTTCTCTTGATGACCTCTTTATTAACTCTGATTATTTTTAAGATTAAAAAATCTGAATTTTGGGAAATTCTTCATCAGTCCTATAAAAAGTTTGTTCCAGGAGCGATCGCTATTAGTTGTTTTTTATGTGTTTCTTCCGTTATGCAAGCTAGTGGAATGAGCTCAGAATTGGGGGAAGTCGCTGCTTCTGTTGGAGACTATTATCAATGGATAGCTCCTACCTTAGCAGCTTTCGGAGGGTGGCTAACAGGGTCTAATGTCGGTAGTAATGCCCTTTTCTCCGAGTTACAAGAACAAATTAGTCTTAATTCAGGGTTGTTTTTACCTTGGCTGATGGCTGCTCAAAATGCTGCTAGTTCCCATGCGACTATAATCGCTCCTTCTCGCATTATTTTGGCTACTACCGCATTAAGCTGGAATAAAGGAGAGGCTGTTTTGTTCCGTCAGTTATTCCCGATTGTTTTAGCTGCGATTGTCTTAATTACAGCTTTATTAGGACTTTTTCTTCTGATATGAAATGGAAAAAAAATACTAAAGATGATTTTTCTCTCTGCTTCCTACTCCCCTGCTCTTACGGGATCTCATAATAAGAAGCTTCAATTACCAGGACTTAACAGTTAATTCAATTAAATTTTCAATCTTTTTAATATTAATATCTCCTGCTAAATAACCAATTCCTCTATGTAAATGGAGTTTAAATTGAGTGATTAATGTCTCTTTATCTGTTCCTAAACCATCTTTATAACACCGTTGTTTCAAGGCAATTAATAATAAATCAGCCATTTCTCCCCCGAACACTCTCCAGGTCATTTCTACGTTACTATCGAGAATAATGGGGACAGGAGAGGGAATACTGGGTTCAGCTAAGGAACGACAAAACCCCCAACGACATAATATATTCCACTGTTCTATTTTTGTGTATCTTTTCAGTTTAATGAGTTGATCTTTTGCGGTTTGAGATAAGCGGATTTGTTTAATGGGTGATTCCATATTGATGAAGTTCGGAGTTCGGAGTTAGAACTAAGATGGTGGGTTACGACGGATAATTATATTCTTGTTCCAACCTACATCTATTACATCATTTTAACGTGAGTTCGGGATAAGCTGAAAGGCTAATTCTATCGTTACCCAAAACACCCGTTGTTTCGTCAATTATATGCTAACTCCGAACTCCGAACTCCTAACCCCGAACTCAGGTTAGATTGACTCTTTCTTTTAATCGTAATGAGTTCTTTTTTTCTGCTCCAAATCTCAACTCACAGGCAACA
>JASJDW010000164.1 GCA_030064955.1 Crocosphaera sp. | reverse complement strand
GAAGAAATCTTCGATTTTTGTGAAAATCAGCCTTTAGTTGATTATGTTATAGCTATGGGAACAAATAGCGTTCTTAAGTTACGAGCGGACGATGTAATTGAAAAAGCCAAACATGAATATGAAAAAAAACTAGCCCCCATAACTGAATTAATGGATAGTTTATTTCAGAAAGAAGAAGATTTAGAAGAGGTTAAAAAATTAGTCCCCATTTCAACTTGGTATCGCTCTATTTGTTATAAAACAGAGAAGTCATGGAGTTGTCAAAGAAGAGTAGTGACAAAAGTTTGTTATGGAAATGATGGCTTAAAAATGCGCCATGTGGTGACATCTTTCCCCGCTTCAAAAATTCCACCATCAAAACTTTATACAAAGAAATACTGTCCGAGAGGTGAGATGGAAAATCGGATTAAAGAACAACAATTAGACTTGTTAGCTGATAGAACGTCAACTCAAACATTTCAAAGTAATCAACTAAGATTATGGATACATTCCTGGGCTTATGTTCTTATAAATGCTTTTCGTCAGAACTGTTAAAAAAAAACTCTATTAGCTAAAGCAACTGTAGGAAGAATTCGTCTTAATCTTCTTAAATTGGGAGCCAGAATAACTATTAGTTCTAGGCGAATTCTTATTGCCATAGCTACTGCTTGTCCTTATCAACATATTTGAGTAATCGCTAACAAAAGGATTCAAACTATTCCTGATACTGGATAAGTAGAATAAGTTATATTTTAAAAAAGATAATTATCATAATTTGTTGACTGACTGATATTTTTATTCAGTCCGATTTGTTGTGAAGATAATCAAAAATTAATTCAATTATTTCCTCTTAACTTCAGTTTTTAGAGAATCAAACTAAAATTTTTTATTCATCTATCTTAAAATTTTTCTTATTCCTAAAAATTCTCATTTTTCATCTGGCGAATTGGGCTTTCAAATTAATTTGTGAGAAATTCGGGTAATCACGTGGGTTATAGCGAAATACGAAAAGGTTCTAGTGAATAGTTACTATGATAGAGTGGAGATATTCTGTGAAGGGACCCAGATTGCAGACATTCCCGTCGAAGACGTGGAAATGAGTATTATAGGGCAAGTAATTTACAACGCATACTCGTTTAATAACAGTGATCTCGTCCTGTTGGCGGTGGGTCTAAACCCAACGCTCGGCTACACCAATGAATTGTGCAAGAAGAGTAAACAGGATTACCAACTCGTCAGCACTCCACCAAGTGAGCAAGTCCCGCAGGTGATCACGATGTTCCATACCAGCACCAAGTTCGACGAAGGCGGCAACATGCGATCTATCAACATCCAAGATGCAACAGGTGAACATCAAGTTCATGTCAGGCCTTTGAGGAACGCTCTTTCGGTTGAGGTGGGGGTGTAAATTAGCGAGACCGCTTGACCGTTGATTTTTTAGTCAACTCTGACATTAGACTAGACTTGACCGTTTGATGAGCGGTGCAGCCGCACTCGCTCCCGCGAGACCGCGGTTTTTGAGTTAGCAACTGTTTTTGAGCGCACCCGTGGGAAATAAAGTAGTAGGAGGGTAGGGGCAAATGTTGGCATCCCAACCCCCGACTTGATTAGTACGAATCAACCATAATTTAGCTCCCTGTGTCAATAACAGGCTAGCCATCTCGTCATGGGCGCGTCGTGGTAGCATAGTTCGCCAACTAGCTATGCCTCTAATTAGTCGGCAAATCTTACTTTGATTTCCAGAGGCTCCAACTATTGTTTTTGTTTTTTTCTTCCAGTCACGACGGACAATTCCTAAAGGGACTAACTTCTCCTCTAATAAATGTCCTAACTGTACTAACTGCTTAAACCTTTCTGTTTGTAAATCATGAGGATGATGTTGCAGCCAATTTTGAATCTCCTTATTGGCATTAACCTCCTCTTCTATTTTCTGGATAGCTCGATATAGTGCCTGGTTAGAGTCCTGTACGCAAGACCTTGCTGGCGTGACTAAGGCCACACCAGTGCCGTCTCCAATGCGGTAACGAGCCATCATCATTTGCAACTGTTGCTTCAACGTTGCTAAGGGTGATAGTCGGATGCCATCAAAGTCATAATCTTGGGTAAGAGCCTCGAGCTTGATAATTACATCAGAAACAGGTCGAAGACCTAACCAACCTCGCTGCAAATCTCCCATATAACTCGGCCATTTTATGGCTCCGGAGATGATCCCATCGGGATTGTGAGCGTATACTTGCTCGTATTCGATGTCAAAGCGCAATTCATCTGTGAACGGGTCGCGAACTACACGGGCAAATCCATAGGCGAAATGACCTGTGACCAACTTGAGAATAGTTCGACGTTCATCTATTATCTGTCCGCCTATGCCTCCAAAAAGATGAATAACAAGTGCCTTGTCTCCCTCCAGCCAGCTGGCTCTTGCTTCTCTCTCTTGAAGAGCAGATGGATCGAGAAGAATTGTTTTAGCAGTGCCTTTTTGCTCTGGCGTATGATGCCAAATTTCTTTTTTGATGTAGTTTAGCCCTGCCTCAAGTCCCAAAACCACCCGCTCTGGTTCTAATCTGAGGAGAGTGCGGGGTTCAATTGCTTGCGTGATAAATACACCATCAGCATTTTTAGCACCATAAATATACCAGCCTGCTTGGTTGAGAGCCGATTTTTCAATTTTTTCATTGGTCGAGTTCAACACCCCATTGGCCTTGGCTGGAACTTGAGGAATACGAATCAGTTCTTGTGGTCCATCAAATTGTTTTGAGGTTTTATTGAAGTGACGTACCTCAAAACGCTCTTTTTCTGAATCTGTTGCGTTTTCTCGTCTGATAATAGTAACTAAACCATAAAAACGACCCGTAATTTGTACTGGTTCCTCAGCGAGCAGCACCCAGAATCGCTTCGACAAATTAGAGGTCATTTCTGTAGAACATTGCTCTTGAGCCGAACTTGGCCCATTGTCAACAATCTGCTCTGGATGCAGCAAAACTATGAGATCGTCATTAAGTCTGGCTCCTGCCAAAGACTCTAACGGTCCTACTCCAGAGCGATTGTTTAGTCGCTCTGGATGCAGATTTTCCTCTTCAGTCACCTGAGTAAAGCAGACATCTCTCGTCACCATCTGGATATATTTTTGTTTTATTTGTGAGTTCGGACTCCATTGCAACTTAACAATTTTTCCGACTAGCTCTTGATATTCGTCAGGAGCATTGTGTACTTCCCATAAAACTGAATCTTCTGTCGTTTGCTCAGATTTTGGCGGAGGTAAGATCAGTCTTCCTGTCCAGGAACTAATAGGTTTATATAATTCGGAGGCAACGGTTTGTTTGAGAGGATAATAACTAGGTTGATTGAATTCCTCTTCGATATAAATTTGGTAGTTAGATTTCATAATTAATCATAGTTTATTTCAGTTTTTTTCAAGAAAATCATTCGTTCAAATCAGCTTCCAATAAGTGTTCTCTAGCCATTTCTGTGACCATCCTCCCCCGATGAGTGCGATGAAGAAACCCAATTTGTAGTAGATAAGGTTCGTACACATCCTCAATGGTTTTGGCATCTTCTCCTGTGGAGGCTGCTATACTTTCTAATCCCACCGGACCACCATTAAAGTTATTGATCATGGTCTCTAGAATCATCCTATCTGTCCAATCTAACCCCCTTGGATCTACTTGGTAGAAGTCTAACGATTCTGCTGCCACCTCCTCGGTTATACTTTGGTGTTTATGTACTACTTGATAGTCCCTAACCCTTCTCAGTAAACGATTAGCAATCCTTGGAGTTCCTCGCGATCGCCTAGCTATTTCCATCGCTCCTGGTTGAGTAATGGCAACTTCCAAGATTTTCGCTGTTCTTTCAATGATTAAGGCTAGTTCTTCTGGTTCATAGAAACGCAATCTTTCAATGAGTCCGAAGCGATCTCGTAAGGGTGAGGTTAATGATCCCACTTTAGTTGTAGCACCTACCAAGGTAAATTTAGGAAGGGGAATGCTTCGTGTTCTCGATGCTTGTCCTTTGCCAATGGTGATATCGAGACGATAATCTTCCATGGCCGGGTACAATAACTCTTCGGTTAATCGGTTAAGACGATGAATTTCATCAATGAATAAAACATCCCCTGGTTTCAGATTAACCAATATTCCCGTAATGTCTCTAGGCCGTTCTAAAGCTGGTGCTGCGGTGATTTTGCAGTTGACTCCCATCTCTTCTGCCAGAATCAGGGACATGGTGGTTTTTCCTAGTCCTGGTGGCCCATACAGGAGTAAGTGGTCTAGGGGGTCTTTTCTGCCAAGGGCTGCTTTAATACCAATTTTTAGGACGGATTTTAGGGTTTCCTGACCAATGTAGTCCTTTAAACGATGAGGGCGTATGTTTTGACCATTGCTATCGTCAGAGTCTTTTGTGGTGGGATCTAATAATCTTTCTTGGTGGTTGGGGGGTGACTCAAGGGTTCTGGAAGGTTGCCGAGGGTTTGAGGAAGGAGTCGTTTTCTTAACGGATTGGATGTTTTTCGTCCCTGTGGTTCCTCGTTTGATGGCCATTCCCCGTAACCTCTCGACTCCCTTTCTTTGATTTTGCCATTGTTAAACCATTTAACCCCTCTATCCTTGATTTTTCTTTATGAATCACTATGGTTGTAATCAGTTAACGTAACGCACCATTAAAGTTAAGTTAGGTATTAAATGGGTTAAAATGAAAGCTCTTCTACATTTGTCTTTTGTACTGCTTAGATTTTTCTAATGAATGATTTTCTACTCACTTTCTTTTTATTGTTAGTCATCATCAGCCTTTATTCAGTCTTAAATCAACGAAAAAAATCTCAGTCAGTATCTACAAAAAACGCCTCTTCTGATTTATCTGAGCAGTCTTTGTCTTCTTCAACTCCTTTGTCTAGATCATCAGAATTATCTAGTAAACTCAACACACCTAAGAGCGATTTTCAACCTTCTCAACCCTCTTCGTTATCAACTACATCAACTACATCAACTACTTCGACTAATAGGTTTCCAAACAATCATGAGTTTCTAGCTCGAAATATTAAAGAGTGGGGAGAATCTAATTCTTCAAACTATATCCTCCCTATTCTTAATTATCTGACTCATTGGGACCCTTCAATCCGTATTACTGTTGCTAAGGCTTTGGGGAAATTAGTTAGTACAAAAACGATTAGAACTCAGACGGGTCAGGCTATTGTTGGTTTAGGAAGTTTAAGTCGTGACCCCGTGGTTGGAGTTCGTTTAGCTGCGGTTGAAGCCTTAAGCCAAGTTAAATCGCCTTCAGTCATTCCTTATCTTAAATTAGCCCAAAAAGATCCTAATAGCCACGTGATTAAAACTGCTAGTGCTGCTCTAAATTATTTTAAGGGTTATCCTTCCTCTTCTTCCAAAAAAGTTCCTCATAAACCTAAAAATGTGGTTAAACAATTATCCTCAACTTAGATAGTTACCAGAGAAACTCAAGATTTATATTCCGTTGAGAAAAAGGCTCGGTACTTCTTAGGAGAATGTTAGTATCAACTCTGAGTCTAATGTGGTTTGTGCTTTAGCTGTTTTTGCCGAAAATCCCCCAAAGGCGATTATCGTTCCCAGAAAGCTTGAAATAATAGTTTGACGAGATAGCAATATTTTCATCAATTTACAGCCCGATAAATTTGATTATATTTTATCGCTGTTCAAAACCGCGATCACACGTCGTAACGAAATCCAGATCTCCTGAGATACCTTGAATGTATCCGTCGGAGTTATCATTGAAGTGTCAGTGTTATATCAAAAGATAATCAATACTAAAATGAAAGCTGACCCTAACAGTCGATAGGAACCGTTTGTTTTATTCCAGAACAGACTGCCCACGGATATTTTGATTTAGTGATCGCCGTCAATTAGTATATATGCTCTAGATCTATTAACGAAAAATTTACAGGTGGTCTATTTTTGATAAATATATAACTAAATAAATATATATCTATATATTTATAAAATAAGACTCTTAAAACAATTTTCACTAAATCTTCATTAAACTTATTTAATTACTGAACTTTTCTGAACTTTTTCCTGAATAAAAAGGGATTTTTTCTGTTCAGTTCTTCTGACATACTAGAGATATCCAGAAAAACAAATAAAAAGAAATAAAAACCAACTATGAGAGTATTAGAACAATGCAAGCACAATTTAAGGTTAAATGGAAAAAGTTAGTCTTATACATATTTATCACTTTAACAAGTGAAATTTTATTTACTTTTCTTGGTATTGATGATCTTGTCGATTATGGAGAATTTATTTTTCAAAAATCTTCTTTACCAGCAATTCTCATTTTGAAAAAGAGAACAACTAAGTTCTCTTGTTGAGATATAGAACTGATCTAAAATTCCCCTTTTTTCCTTTACTCTTGTCCTTCCGATTTTTAGGCTACATACATACTACATAAAAAAGATCATAACCGACTTTTCCTCATTCTTTGTCTTAATCGAAATCAGGGGATTTTTTAATTATTTTCACTTGTTTTATTCACTTTTCTTTCCCCCGACTCTAAATTTTATCTAACGTATTAGCTTGTATTAATAAATTTCTTCTGCTCCCCTTCTGATATTATATAAACAAATAATTCTGACCAATCTTCAAACCATTCATATTTGACCAAAGCCCTAATATCATTAAAAAATATTCTTCTTTTTTCTAATTTTCTTCGAGCTTAAGGATTTAAAATCACAATGGTTTCAAAAATATAGTCCCCTCATTCCCATTGAAAAAATTGGACAACATAATCTACAATTAGCTATGTCTAAACAATTTCCCTGGTCGGCTGAGTCTTTTTGGGAATAGATTAGGAATTTAATGACTATCTCCCTAGCCAATTCAAATAATATCCACATCATCGGGAACAAACATGGAACCTAACACAACACTAGACTGGATTTTAGGAGGTATTGCCATCACTATTTTAATTGTAGGAATGTTGATGTTATTAAGAGGGACATCAGAGATTAATAAAAAATAAGTAATGGTTTAAATTCCTAAACTTCGGTAACAATAATGATTGAAATAATCTCAACTAAACATGATCACAAAGATACTATTTTAACAATTCATGGAATACTTTAACTTTGTTGTTTTTTCCATTCGTCTGTTAGCAAACCGCAAAAGCCCCAGTCTTCTTCTTCAATTTCTTGAATAACAATATGGATATGTTCTGGCTTCTTTCCAAGGACACGCACTAGGGAGTTAGTGAACTCTTGAACCAATTGCCCCTTTTGTTCTCGCGTTGCTCCTTTAGTGATTTGGATGTTAACGTATGGCATAAATTTGAATTACCTTACCTTCGATGATTTTACCACTGCATCGACACGGCGCTCCGAACTCGGTTTCTTTTGTTGACGGGACAGAGCGCAAATATCTTTGATAAGCCACCCAATCGCCTTTTAACAAAGCAGATGCTGCATTTTGAACAGTTTTGTCGAGATTAATCATGGTTTTACCTTATCCTTAAATGCTTTACCTGCGCTAAACCCAGGAACAGTGGTGGCTGGAATGGTCATAGTTTCCCCAGTCTTGGGGTTCACCCCTTTACGCTCTTTGCGATCACGTGGTTCAAAGGTTCCAAAACCCACAAGAGTTACTTTGTCCCCATTGGCAACAGTTTCAACGATGGTTTCAGTTATGGCAGTGAGTATCTTCGTCACCACCGCCTGAGATACATCTGTTTCGGCAGCGATCGCCTTAACAAGTTGTTCCTTGTTCATAATCCTATTAGTAATTGATAGGATTGTGATTATAACTAGGTTAACCCCATTATTGTCAAGATTTTTTGGAGATTTTTTACCTTGAGGCGAATTATAATCATCCCTAAATTGAAAGTGTTTAGTCGGCAGAACACTCTGCTTTCTTAGTTTAAATTGTTTGTATTTTGACTAGATTCCACCAACAAAATAGTCCAAAAGTCAAAAAAACTATCCCTGTAATTGTTAATGATAAATTTAAAGATTGTTGGTCAGCTAACCACCCAGATGTTGTTCCAATAATAGCAAATCCCAAACGAAAAATAAAACTTTTGACTGAAAAAACAGTCGCTCGTGTTTGGGAAGGAATAAGTTGATTAATAACGTCAACGGATTGCAGATTGCAGAGGGCAGATTGTAGATTGACTCACGACTGAAGTACGTGAGCTTGAGAGGGTAGATTGTAGATTTTTGAGGGTAGATTTAAGATTTACCAATGCTTAAAAAGCAAAGGAACCTATATTTAATCAATCGGCAATCTCCAATCTCCAATCTCCAATCTTTCTGTCATTCAGTAAAGGAGTAACCCAACCTCTCACACAATAAATGATGGCCACAAAGAGAATAGCCCAAATTTGAGCAATCATGCCTAAAAAGACATAAGAACCTGATAATAATATAATTAAAAATAGTAAAGTATTTTTAGTTCCGAATTTTTGTGATAGACGACTTGTTGTTAGAGAAGCCACACTCATAACAGCATGAAAAGCTACCCAAATAATTCCCAAGAAAGCTGTAGGTATATTATAATTAGCCAAATAAGCTTGAGATAACCAAACTATCAGAAAAGTTCCTACTGAAAATGTCCCACTCAGCAAAATAAACCATCTAATTGAATGATTAATAATTAAGGAATTTTTCACAATTGACATTAACTTTGGTCTAACTTGAGATGGCTCCTCAATTTGATGTTGTGGTTCAACTAATTGGGTTGCTAAAAAGCAGTAGAATAAGAGGCAAATTGTTTGTAAATAAAAAGGATAAACTAAATTATATTGAGCTACTATAGCTCCAATTAATCCACAAATTGCCTCACTAATACCCGCAATAGCTACTAAGAAGCTTTCAAATTTACGGTATTCTTGAACACGGTTTAATTGTAAAAAAGTATCATAAGTCAAAGCCGTATCTGCACCAGAAATTAAACTGCCAGCTATTCCTGTTAAAAATTCAGCTAAGATAAACCACAAAAAAGTCTGTTGAGTACAATAAATCAACCAACTAATCACCCAAATACTGCTACCAAAAACTAAACAAAATTTTCTTCCCCATTGATCCGCTATATATCCAGAAGGGATTTCTAATAAAAAAAATGAAACAGAAAGAATGGTCTTTAGGAAAATTGATTGCTCAATTGATAAACCATGAAATTCATAGAATATCATGATAGTAGGAATAGGAAACCAAGCAAAAGATAATCCTTTAAGAATCAAAATTTTGCTCAGGTTACTTTGGACTGAGAGTCGAGAATTAAATGTCATCTTTGACAAGTCCAATAGTCCAATTCCCTTTATTTTTTAGATTTAAAGTTAATTCTTTCCCGTTCCAGGGTAAGGATAACAGCATTGATTTTTCCTATATTTTGAGTTAAAATGGGAGGAGTAGTCTAGAGAGTTTTAGTCTAATGAGAAACCCAAAAACTACATCTCTGTATCATCAGAGTATCGAGTCAACTACTACTATGATTTTCCCTCATTAATTCCTTCATATTATCAATAATCTCTTAAAAAGCAACTATTAATTAATATTAAAAAATGTCCTCCAAACCTCAAATCCGTACTCTGAAAAAGAAACCCACAGCCGTCGCAGAAAGTGACATCCCGTCGGTGAATCCAGAGGTGGACACAGACCAATCCAAGACTGAACAACCTGTCTCATCAGACGATGAAGCGGAAAGCGTTATCAGCACGGGTAATGACTCAGATCCCACCAATGATACTGACGCTGAAAAAGATTGGCCGATATTCCAAGCGATCGGCACAATTAAGGGGAAAGCAGAGGAAGACAAAGATAATCCAGGACAGTTTTTTATTAGGTTAGGTGGCAAGCGTTATGGTTTGTTCATCGCTGGTTATCGTTATCAAGCTTGGTTAAAGCAAATGGCAGCTAACCCAGACAAAACCTTATTCCTGCGAGTGTATCCTAAATGTCTAATGATTCCCAGGAAAAACCCAAAAATATATTTCCAGGTGGCTGCGTGGGAAGCAGAGAATCCTTGGGAAGAAGCCCCAGGAATCTTTAAATTTAGAGGGATTTGGCAGTTTGTCCCCCAGGTGCGGACACCGGTGATATCGATCTACCGTAACAAAAATGCAGAAGACCCCAAAGGCAAATTTAAAGCAGCGCATATTCCTGTTTTGATGCGACGAGACGATGGATCGGCACCGTTCCGTTTCAACCCTAAAATAGCCAAGGAAGATTTACCCCCTCGTTGGTTTATTCAGGGTTTGTTTAAGTTTATTCCTTCAAGGGATTCTTTCGGGTTCTCGGAGGATTTAGAACCACCTACAAAACAGATTCCTTGGTATAAAAAACCAATAAAAGAGGTTCCTGGTAAGGGTGCAGAGAATAAATCCCAGAAACCGTCACCGAAAAACGTTGAAAAGCCAGTGAAAAAGTCAGAGCAACCTGCATTGAAAGACGTGGAGGTTCATGGTGAAGATTCTAACAATGAATAAATTAGATCAATTACTATGAGAAAATAAGATTGTGGCCTCCACTGAGGAAAAATCTATGACTTCTTTTCGCGTATCCTCGTTAATTGGTTGTCCTAAACACCTACTCTTAGTTTTTTATACAGACAGAAGAGCTTATCAATTTCGAGTTGTTAATAATCAGGGAAAAATCTTCGGAACAACGGAGATTTACTACACAGAAAAAGCAGCGGAAAACGCAGCGAGAAAATGCCTTGTTGAACAGAATCTTTAACCCTAAAGGCTTGATCTAACACTTAATGTTGAATCCAGAGATCATTTAGCTAACCAATTGAGTAAATCCCCTTCATTTTCAAAGTCAAGCAAAGCTTCTCCTAAGTCTTCGATCTGCTCAACAGGGAGTTGACGGATTTGCTCGGAGATGGACTCAGAGATTTGTTCAAGACGGCGATTGAGTTGACGCAATACTAAGTTAGCAGCTTCTTCTTGTTTTCCTTCAAGCCGTCCTTCAAGCCGTCCCTCAAGTCGTCCTTCAAGTCGTCCTTCAAGTTTAGCTGATGCTGTTATTTCTTGGTAAATGACAGATTCTTTCACAATGTCTTCCCTCAATATTCGTTGAATTAACGTTTTCTCTAATAGTAACCCAGCAAGAATGGCAGTGGAGGCCGCTAAGTTCCTTTGCTCTGTTTGGTCGCTGATATTATCAATGCGATTAGCCACGTTCCTTAACACAGATTCATTGTCCCCACCTTTTCCTAATACGGCAAACGGCCAGACTCCAGGTGCTGTGAGCAACTCAGAGTAATCCACTTCCCAAAGTCGAATGACGTTAAATTCATGACGAGTCTGTGATAATTCAAAGACCGTTTGCTGTGCTAATTCCGAGTTGGATCGTCTCAAGTAAATGACCACTTGCTGCATTTGCTTGTTCGGATAACGGCGATGGACTCTGAGCCTGTAATCGAGCATTCGGAATGGAATATCCTCTTTAGGGTCGGTTTGGAACTCAATATGCAGTACCAAGTCCTCTGACTGAAGAAAGATTAAACTATCAGCCCTAATTGGTTCTAACGAGAGTTCCGACGGCTTCAGTTCCGTTAAGTTAATGGGTTTTCCAAGCAGCCATGTGGCCATGTCCATAGCAAAGTTGGCAGCAATGAACTTACACGTCGAATCAAACATTGATTAATCATTTTGGCATTAATACTATTATACTATATTGGGGTCTGATGGGACTAATTGATCGGCAATCCCTTCAAGGTGTGCGCCGATCAATTCTTGACGAAAGGACGAGTCCATATTCAAGTCAATGATTTGTTGAACAACGGAATGTTTAAGGTAATTGCTCACCGCAATAAAGAATCTCTCTTGACAACATAGAGGTAAAATCGGGCATTTTTATGTATAGTGGGATTTATGACCACAAATGCCACCATTAATTCAGAGCTATTTAGAACAGTTGCC
>JASJDW010000163.1 GCA_030064955.1 Crocosphaera sp. | reverse complement strand
CCATTGTTCTAAAATTAAATCTAAATCTTGGCTTAATTGCCTCGCTCCAGGAAAGTTACAATAACGAATACGTAACCTCGCTAATTCTGCTAAATTATAGTCAGTAGCATCAGCCAATAATAACTCATTAACGGTGAGGCGATCGCTTTTTTCTTGGGGATGTTTTTGATCTTGTGCCATCTTTCACCAATTACGTTGCAACTTCAAAGATTGGTAAAAATTGGCAGAAATTTCCCAGAGATTCACCACTTTATCAAACCCACCAGACGCTAAATATTGTCCATCTGGACTAAAGGCTAACACATTGACCCAATCGGTATGCTCCCGAATATAACGCACTAGCCGGCCCGTTTCTACATTCCATATTCTGATGCCATCAATACTAGCACTAGCCAAGATCCGACCATTGGGACTCATAGCAATAGAGCGAATTTTGCCCTTATGACCAATCCAAGTGTCCAACAGTTCCCCTGTCGCTAAATCCCACACCTTAATAGTGCTATCGTGACTTGCGGTAATCAACCGTTTTTGATCAGGAGTGATGGCTAAACCAGAAATAGTTTGAGAATGTGCCTTAAATTCTGAGACAATGGTTTTGTTTCTTAAATTCCAAAATCTGACAATTCCTTGATTATCGCCACTAGCCAATAAAAACCCATTGGGGTGCATCGCCAAAGCATGAGCAGGAGTACCAAAGTCTTCTAGTTGATAGAGAAAGCGAGCCGGTTCTAAACTCCAGACTCGAATTCCGTCTAAAGCACCAGTTACGACTAATTCACTATCAGGAGTAACCACTAAATCTAAAACATAACTGTAGTGGTCAAAAAAAGTAACTTTACTCTCTGGATCGGGCCAAACCCAAAAATGAAGATCTGCATCTTCTCCGCTACTAATTAAAGTTTGTCCATTGGGAGAAATGGCTAGGGTTAAAATTGCTGAACTTTGACTACGAAGGGTATCTACCTCATCCCCATCTTGAATAGACCAAAATTTCAAAAAAGGTTCATTGCTTCCCCCACCACTGATGAGAGTTTTCCCATTGGGACTAAACGCTAAAGAACGAATAGGCGTTGTATGACCCGCTAAACGATGTTTTAGGCGGATCCCTAAGTTCACGTAGTTAATTTGCTGCTCTGATAAGGCTTCTCGTTGTTGGCGAATTAACTGAGCAGAGCTAGAAAATATCCAACCTTGACCCAATAGAACTAAAATCCCTAACATGAGTCCTAAGGGGGTGGCTCCTTTTTTTCGCTTATCCTGATGCTTCATCGTACAATAGGGGATGTCTAGGGTTAATTTTTTACGGCTATTGTATCTACTTTCAAAACTTTTTGCTTAACGACGGGATTTATCATGGGTTAATAAAGGTAAAGGCATCGTAGAAGAACTTGGGGGAAGATAGCGTCTGGGTTTATCTTTGGTAATGATAGGTTGGGCTTTTTGGACTTGCCACCAACGTAAAATGATGGATAGAGAAACAATCAATAAGCCAAAGGAAAATAATGACCATTTTTGGCCAACACCTCCCATCACAGCATCCACTGCTCCCACCACTAGGATAAAACTAGAAATGGGTTCTTTGCGGTAAAGACTTCTCAGAACACGAGGCAATAAAACGTTCATGGTAATTGTATCTATAAAATATCTCATCTAATTTCAGCTTATCTTACTTATTACAAAATAGATGGTGGAAAATTCGCAGATGAAATTAATTTTTAGGGTATCTTACCTTACGTAAGTCCCCTCATCTGATTAAATCTTCCCTTAAGATACTTAATCGAACAGTGTTGTGAGTCCCTATTGACGACGCAAAAAAGAAGGTAAGTCAACTTTTTCTCTAGCAGCATCTTCCTGACGATGACGCTCAATACTAAAGCTAAAAGGCACCGAACTACTCACCAATAAACCGTTAGTTGTCTGCCCTTGTGTTTCAGTGGTTGCATTCTCTTTTGGTTGAGCTTCTTGGGGATCTTCCTGCTGAGTCTGGACAACAGATAAGGTATTGTCTGAGGTAGGTTGTAGATCGGGGTTTAGGGAAAATAAATCTTCTAAGGTTTGATCAATAGCATCAGATGACTCACTAGAAGCATCAGCATCCACTTGAGAAGGGGTTAAACTAGGGGCGATGTTCTTTTCTATAGAACTTGACCAAGGTTGAATAGAAACAATATTAGCAGGAGTATTGTTATTAATTGTTGTGTTATGGGTCAGTTGAGTAGAGTCAATTTTTTTGCCATGACTACTTAAACATTCATCTAAGGCTGCTTTATACTGTAGACTGTAGCGTTGTTGTCTTTGGAGGCGTTGTTGTAGCTCATTAATTTGTCGTTCCTTAAGGAGTAGCTGATTTTTATTCTGTAAGGTTTCTTCTTTGAGTAAAGCGCATTCTCGTTCTAAGTGAGCAAAAGCTTTTTGAGAAGCTTGTAATTGTTGTTGTAGTGCTTCTAAGTTACTTTGTTGTTGTTGTAGCTGAGTTTGAGAGGTTTGCAGTTGTTCAAGGAGATGGCTATTCTCAGCTTGGGTACTTTGAAGTTGGGCTGTTTGTTGAGATACTAAGACATTATGGTGACGCGATCGCTCTTGATAGTCCTGAAGTTGTTGTCGTGAGGCTGCTAAAGCTTGTTCTAGGGTTACAATGGTATCAAGGAGTTCTCGATTTTGTCCCCGTAATTTACGGGCAAGGTTAAACCAATCTTGGGTCAAAGGAATGTCATTTTCGTCAACAATGGCAATTTCGGCAATTTCCGACGATTCTCTGGTTTGATTGTCCTGCCAGTCCGTCACAATATCAGCATTGACGGTTTCTACCTCAGAGGGATCGACATTCTCTAAGTGGGGTTCAAACTCAGGTTTAATCGGTTGATCAGAGTGATAGTTACCCATAGGAATATAACTTAACTTTAGCTATAGTAGTAAAGATGTTATTTATGGAGATTTAGTTTCTTCAAGAGTAAGCATTCAGCCATCGGCGTTCAGCGTTCAGCTTTTTGGTAGGCTACACCTCTCTTCGAGTCCCCATAATCTCTCTGTTTCACAGCGAGTTGCAAATCCACTTTTTAAGCTGATACTTCGACGTAGCTCAGTACAAGTAGCTGACGGCTGATAGACGAGCGACCCCGGCGAGGTGTCCTCGCCTTGGGAACGCTCGAGGTACCTAAACACTTACAAACTAGCAAATTTTATCGAAGGTGCAAGATATGAGTATAGCGTTTCTCAGGCTCATAAGGTACACCTGATATGAAATCCCTAAATGTTTGCTACAAAAGATCGCAGGGGAGCAGGGAGAAAATTTATTGATAACATTTTTATTTCCATTTCATATAATCTTCAACTTCTGAACTTCTGCTGGGGAGCATCGGGCGAAGCCTGCCCTCCTGCCCTCCTGAACTCCCGAACTCCTCAAACGAGAAAAGTTTGTACCGTTCGGAGTCGCGCTCACGGCGAACCCTCACAAGTATGGGAACTGCTATAGTTTGTTTTCTAACTTAAGAATAGACAGTATTATAGAGAATGAAGGATCAACTATTTTTTTGAAGATAGAGAGAAATCTTAACCTATCCATCTACCACTTCACCTCAGTATTTTTTCTATTTAAGGGGTAATTATGCAATTATCATCTGATACATTTTACCAAGCTGTTCAAAATCTTGAACATCATCCAGAATCGATCAGAGTTAAAAAATTAATTTTTTGTATTTGTAAAAAAAGTTGGGAAAATGATCTCAATATTCTCAATGGGTTATCCATGGAAAGTTTAGTCAAAGAACTAATTACACAACAAGAAACCCTAGAAGAATTAACTCTTTCTTTATATAAATTGGTTAAAACCCTAAACCGTCCTAAAGTTTATGCAGGGGTAGCTAAAGCGATTGTTGAACAACTAGGACCCATCTATCATGAACTCAATAAAGAAACAGAAGTGCTAGACGTTGCGCCCAACCCAACAGAGACTCATGTTTCTAATAGCACATTTCTCTTAGAACAAGCGGTTAGAAATTTATCCAATCATCCCGAAACAGCTAGAATTCACAAATTAATCTATGCCATTAGCAAAAATAGTTGGGAAAATGATCTAAACCGTATTCAACATTATGGCTTAAAAAACTTAATCACCGAAACCTTAGAAATCTATCCTGATTATAATTCCCTCAAACAAGCCTTTATAAAATTAGTTAATAACATTAACAAGAAAAATTTATATATCGCTATTTCTAAAGTCATTCTCAATCAAGTTGGCGGATTATACGATAATTTAGAGCGAGAAGAAGATAGACTTTCCCAAAATAGTTCTAATAGCTACAGCACTCAAATTATTTCCATCAATAATGGTGACAATTATGGAAATATGCAGCCATCTTCTGTATCCGCTTTTGAAACCTCTGTGATTGATATCACCTCAGAACAAATGGTCACTGAGTTAAAACAGGTACAGGCTACACCAGTCCCCTCTCCCCCCAAACCAACCTATGATATTTTTGAGATTCGTCTCGAAATTATGCAATATACCAATCCATTACGCGCTAAAATATTGCTATTCTCCCTACTGTTTCATCCCTGGGACCGCAGTGGACAAGATTGGTCGACTTTGAGAAGTTATACCCTTGATGATCTCGTAGAGCAGATTCTTCAAAGTGGTCGTTCTATTACCGAGATTGAAGGAAAACTCTACAACATGGCGAAATCTCTCCATGATCCCGACTCCCATCTGCAAACGGCTAGTACCGTTGTTGAAGCCGTAAAACCCTTTGTATAATCTTAGTTGTAATTCCGTCTCTATGAAACCCAGTGAACTAATTGAACGTTATTCTGCCGGAGAAACGTTATTTAATGGACTAAAACTGCCAGGAATTAACCTAGTGGGTGCAGATTTGATCGGAATTATCCTCAATGAAGCGGATTTACACGGGGCTAATCTCTTATTCTCCTATTTTAACCGCGCCAATTTAACCCAAGCAAATCTTGTGGGAGCCAACTTAAGTGGGGCGAATTTCTCTCAAGCCGATCTCAGTGGGGCAGACTTACGGAACGCTACTCTTCACGGAACCCTACTGCAAGGAGCGAATTTAAGAGATACGGATATTACGTTAGCCACTTTTCTTGATGCTAACCTCATCGCTGCTGATTTACGGGGAGCAGACTTAAGCGGGGCAACCCTCACGGGTGCTTGTCTGAGGGGAGCAAATATGCGTCAGGAAAAAAAAAGTTACTACACCAACCTCCAAGCTGCTAATTTAGCTAGGGCAGACTTTCAAGGAGCAAATATGAAGGGGGTTGATTTGAGTCGGGCTAATTTAATGGGGGCTAATCTCAAAGAAGTTAATTTAAGAGATGCTGACTTACGCAAAGCAGATTTAACCAATGCTAATCTTAAAGGGGCTTTACTAACGGATACGAACCTAACAGGGGCAAAATTAAACGGAGCGAATCTCACTAACACCAATCTAGTTAGGGCCCAATTATCCCAAGCTGAATTGAGCGATATTACAGCCAGAGGAGCAGTCATGACTCATGCTGTCCTCAACCGTGCTAATCTTCATCAAGCTAATTTAACCTTAACACGCATGAACCATGCGGATTTAAGTCGAGCTAACTTATCAGGGGCTAATTTAACAGATGCTGACTTAGTGGAGGCTTTTTTTGCTAGGGCAAACCTCATGGGAGCGAATATGAGTAATGCCAATTTAACCAGGGCTGAGTTAATGAGTGCTAATTTAGCCGGTGTCATTTTACGGGGTGCAACTATGCCGGATGGAAAAGTACATCGTTAAAAAAAATTGATATTAGTTAATTTTACTAATCTAGTTAGCAATTTTTGATAATGTGATGTTAATTTTTAAGAGTGACTGAGGAACACTAAGGGTAAGACTAATAAGGTTTAAAACATCGTGAGTAGCACTTTTAAATACCTTACCCCCAGAAGCTATCGAGATCCTTTCCTGTGTGATCCTTCTCTTCATGAGAAGAGTATTGCTCATTGTTCTGTTTATAGTAAAATAAAACGTTTAATTGACATTTTAGGGGCAATAATGGGCTTGTTGTTTACATTTATTGTCGCCATTCCTATTTTTATTGCTATCCAATTGGATGATCCCGGACCCATTTTCTATAGTCAAATACGTTGTGGTTTGCAGGGAAAACCCTTTCGTATTTGGAAGTTCCGTTCTATGATCATTAATGCAGATCAACAACAACATTTAGTTAAAAATGAGGCTAAGGGACATTTTTTTAAATGTAATAAAGATCCAAGAATCACCAATATTGGCTACTTTCTAAGGCGTAGTAGTTTAGATGAGTTTCCTCAGTTTTGGAACGTATTGATGGGGGATATGAGTTTAGTAGGAACTCGTCCCCCAACCCCTGATGAAGTGAAACAATATAGTGCTTATCATTGGCAAAGATTAGCGGTTAAACCAGGGTTAACAGGGGAATGGCAAGTGCATGGACGTTCCACCATTACTAATTTTGAAGATGTGGTTAAACTGGATCTTAATTATCAAGAAAAATGGTCTATTATATATGATTTACAACTAATTTTCAAAACTATTTTTGTTGTTCTCAGTTGTCGAGGTGCTTGTTAATAAATCTATTAATAATTGGGGTTTGACTATTAACTATGTGAATAGTTGCTATTTTGAAGGAATATCTTTAAGATGTACTGAAGGAGCGTCTGGTTGAGATAAATCGATATAAATGATGCGTTCTTTTGCCACTTGTGAAGATAACTGACGTAGTTTGCTTAATTCTTGGAGTTGCTCCAAAAATTGTTCGCGATCGCGATAAGTTCCACAATGAACCTTTCCTAAAGCTGTATGTAAAATTAAATTACTAGGATCACGCCAATCAATAGCCGTAATTTTTACTGGAGAACTAACAATTAAAGGATAAATACTTTTCCAATAGGTTAAACTTTGTGAACTTAACCCTAACACTTTTAATTGAACCGATGGCTTAACTTTGGCATCTTGGTAAAACGATTGAGGAATCCAAACCCCTTCATCGTCAATAAAACCGGCTTGTTGTCCCATAGTTGCTGTAGCGACGGGTTGTCTTTCTTTTACTGTAATGGTAACTTCTACAGGAAATAGCTGACGAGTCATATAGACGGTTTCTAAGGGAGGTTGGCTTTCTAATTTTTCCCTCAATTGATGGATAGGTAACTTCCAAATGAGTTGAGGATAGGTCAGATCGAGCATAGTGTGAATTTGCTTTTGATCCAGTCGCTCATTACCCAGAATTTTAATTTGTGATTTTGCTTGAATGAGCCAATGAGGTAAACTCACAGTCCAGATTAATCCCCCTGTCATACCACAGAGGAAGACAAATCGCCACACTCCTTGCCATCCTTTTAAACGTCGTTGATGGCGTAGGTTTTGACGTTGATTTTTGAGGGAATCAGCAGGAATTAAGGTACTATCTGTCATAAGATTTCTATCATCACCGTGAAGACAATGTTATGATTGGGAGGAGGCTTACTCTATCCAAAAAAATAACTCATTAAAATGAGTTTACTCACTCAAGTTACAAAAGTCTAAGATATACTGAATAAAAAGAATTCAGACAAGTTCCTGCCTTAGAGTCAGCACTCGCCTGTTATAGAAGTTTCATAAACACACTACTTAGCTTATGGTCAATTACAAAAAAGGGTTAGTTCTTGGTGCCACTGCTGCAGTTTTAACCACCATTGCTGTAACGGGAGCAGGACTACGACTTTCCCGTAGTTTTGCTTATCTTGAAGATAATCCGAAGAGATTAGTCGACGAAGTTTGGCAAGTTATTAATGATACCTATGTTGATGCTACGTTTAACCAAGTAGATTGGCTTGCCGTTCGTCAGGAATATGTTGGGGACTCTAAAACCTACAAAACGAAAGAAGATGCCTATAAAGCCATTCGGGAGATGTTAGAACAATTGGGTGATCCCTACACCCGTTTTATGGATCCCGAAGAGTTCAAAAATATGCAAATTGATACCTCCGGAGAATTAACCGGTGTCGGTATTCAAATTACTAAGGATGAAGAAACTAAAGAATTAACTGTTGTTGCTCCCATTGAAGATACCCCTGCTTTTGAAGCGGGAATTCTAGCTAAAGATGTCATTACCAAAATTGATGGCAAAACCACTGAAGGGATGGAAGTGGAAGACGCGGTTAAACTCATTCGCGGTAAACCAGGAAGCAAAGTCACTTTAACCATTCGTCGCACTAACCAGGAAATTAATTATCCCATCGTCAGAGCGCGCATCGAACTCCATCCTGTTAAAGCTGAAATCAAGGAAACCCCTACTGGTAAAGTGGGTTATATTCGTTTGACTCAGTTTAGCGCCCATGCGAGTGAGGAAATGCGCGATGCCATTCGCGAGGCTGAAGCAGCGAAGGTCAATGGTTATATCTTAGACTTGCGCTCTAATCCAGGGGGATTACTTTACTCTAGCGTACAAATTGCTCGAATGTGGCTTGACCAAGGAAGGATTGTTTCTACGGTTAGTCGCAACGGAGAAATGGAAGCGCAACGAGCTACTAACCGCGCTTTAACCGATAAACCTCTGGTTATATTGGTTGATGGAGGTTCTGCTAGTGCCAGTGAAATTCTCTCAGGTGCTTTACAGGATAACGACAGAGCGACATTAGTGGGAACCAAGACCTTTGGTAAGGGTTTAGTACAGTCCGTTCGACGCTTAGGAGATGGTACTTCGGGACTAGCTGTCACCATTGCTAAGTATTTAACACCCAGTGGTCGGGATATTAATAAACAGGGAATTGAACCTGATATTGTGGTGGAATTGACTGAGGAACAAAGAAAACAACTTCAACAGGAAAGAGACCAAATTGGTGCTTTTGGTGATCCTCAATTTGACAAGGCTTACGAAGTCTTAAAACAGGAAATTGCCAAGTCTAGTGGAACCAATGCTCGTGGTACCTTGCGATAATCTTAATTGATCAAACAAGTTAATGATGAGAGGAAGAAGCTTGGCTTTCTTCCTTTTTTTGTTTATAAATATTATCAACCACCTTTATTAAGTATTTTTAGGTATTACTTACATAAAATCACTGAAAAAATAAAAAATAGTCGATTTTACCCTTATATTCTCAAAATTACCTAGTTTAAACTGCCATTAAACCCTTAATTACAGATAAACATGGCTGAAACACTCAACAACAACAACAACTCCAAAGACTACGGTAACGGAAACAATACTATCTATGCTCAAGGAGGCGACGATACCATCAAAGGTGGTGGAGGTCGGGACTCCCTTTATGGAGAAGATGACAATGATGATCTCTATGGGCAAAGCGGTGAAGATATGCTTGATGGAGGCAGTGGCAATGATTTTCTGGATGGTGGAGACAATAACGATACTTTAAAGGGAGGTATTGGCCGTGATACCCTTCAAGGTGGTTCCGCTGGTGATAAGCTTTACGGCGAGGGTGGTAGTGATACCCTTCAAGGCCAAGGTGGTAATGACTATCTAGAGGGTGGCTATGGTTATGATTTTCTCGATGGCGGAGATGATAACGATACCTTATACGGTGGTTATGGTAATGACACCCTCAAAGGTGGTTCCGCTGGTGATAAGCTTTACGGCGAGGGTGGTAATGATACCCTTGAAGGCCAAGGTGGTAATGATTATCTAGATGGAGACATTGGCAATGATTTTCTGGATGGTGGAGATGATAGTGATACTTTAAAAGGAGGAGACAATAACGATACCCTCAAAGGGGGTGGCGGTGGTGACCAACTCTATGGAGGAAATCATGACGATAATCTTAATGGACAAGGCGGTAATGATTTACTGAATGGTGACGCTGGTAATGATTATCTCGATGGTGAAGATGATAGTGATACTCTCAATGGAGGTATGGGCAACGATACCTTACAAGGTGGACAAGGGCAAGATTCACTTTACGGGCAAGGAGATAATGATACCCTTTATGGACAAAGTGGAGATGATCGTCTCTTTGGAGGAGGCGGCAATGACTTTCTCGATGGTGGGGATAATCAAGATACCTTAAACGGAGGTGCGGGTAACGACACCTTAAAAGGGGGTCAAAATGATGACTATCTAGATGGGGATAAAAATGACGATGGTACTTTGGCCAGTGGGAATGATAGACTTTATGGACAAGGTGGAGATGATCAGCTTTTAGGTCGAGGGGGTGATGATTATCTTGATGGTGGAGATGGCAATGATGTTTTAGGAGGCCATGATGGTGATGATACCTTAATTGGTGGTCTTGGCAACGATACCCTAAATGGTCACAGTGGTATTGATACCGTTGACTATAGCAGTGAAAGCAATGCTGTTAATGTTGACCTTACCCTAGGAACAGCAACAGGGAATTCCATCGGTAATGACACTTTATCTGACATCGAAAAAGTCCTTGGTTCTACTCGTGGTGACACCATAAAGGGAAGTAGTGCAAATGAGATTCTTGAGGGTCGCAAAGGGAATGATAGTCTATCTGGTGAAGATGGGAATGATACCCTTGAGGGTGGCGATGGTAAGGATACCCTCTCTGGTGGGAGTGGTAATGATAGCCTTGATGGTGGAATTGATGATGATGTTATCTCTGGTGGTAGTGGTTCGGATACTATTAATGGCGGAGACGGTTACGATTTACTAACGGAACAGGGGAATGTTAACTTTACCCTAACCAACACTTCCTTAACAGGTTTAGGCACTGATACCTTAAGCAATATCGAAGAGGTCTGGGTGCAAGGGGGAACGAGTAATAATTCCTTTACGGATAACGGTTATACAGGACTTAGTGTTGTTGTCTATGATGAAAAAGTCAGCGATTACAGCATTTCCTATAACGAAGATACAGATATTTGGACTATCAATGGTCAAAGTCAAGGTCAGGGAACTGATACCGTTAATGGTTTCGATCAAATCGCTTTCAGACATGATGATAACCCCAATGTTAGTAGTATCTTTAGCACTGCTCACGGAGCCACTTTCGTATCAGCTACGGCTGGCTTAGATAATGGCATTCATGAGGTAACAGGGGGAAATTATGGCCCCACCACCTACATCATTGGTTTAGAAGGAGACACGACTCCTACCATTAGTTTTGATACAGAAAAGCTTGTTGATTTCATTGACGATATTACCGCAACCAGTGAGACAATTGAACGTCAACGGATGTTAGCCAATGTTGGTTTTGCGATCGCAGGAAAAGCTGCAAAAGCTCTTCCTGGGGGGCCGGTTGTCTCAGTAGCTGTCTCAACAGTTGGAGAATCATTTGCTGATCAATATTTTGATGGTCAACAAGCTCAATGGCAAGACCAAAATATTCAGAATACCCTCAAAGATCCTAATTACGATCCTGATTCTTGGGTAGACTTTAATCAACCCAATCGAGATATTGTTACCATTACTGATTTTCAAATTGGGGTAGATACCATTGCTTTACCTTTCCTAGACGGGGGTTCTTCTGTTTCCTATGGTGTCAGCAGCGAAGACGATGGTGCCATGATTTATATTCGACGAGGCACCGATGAAAGGCAAGATTTCCTGAAGATCAAGAATAATTACGGAACCACTTATGGTTTAGACAGTGCTGGGTTTAGTGACTTAATTCTCGATTTAATGGAAGCACCAGAACAAGAAGATTACAATGGTTCAACCATTACTACTTTTAAGCAGACTTCTATATTAGTTGATCCTAACGATTCTGTCCGTGAGACTGGCGTTGGTAGTTTTGCAGGTGATTTAATTCAAGCCGCAGATTATACTGGGTATTCTAGTGATCCTAATGCTGGAACTTACTCACTGATTGGGAAATATGGGGATGATCTCATTCAGGGTGGCGATAGAGGGGATTATTTGTATGTGGTTTCAATGGTGATAATGACGGAACACCTTTCG
>JASJDW010000162.1 GCA_030064955.1 Crocosphaera sp. | reverse complement strand
GCCTTCAGCTTTCAGCAGTAAAGAAGAGCGAAGTTTCGGCTAAGCGCGAACAGTGTTATAAGAATATAGCTGATAACTGATAGCTGATAGCTGATAGCTGACAAACTAGCTAGTTTTATCGAAGGTGCAAGATGTGAGTATAAAAAGCGATCAAAGTCATTCATAATGAAAACGACAAGAAAGAAAATCAATTTGAGTTTGACAAACTCGATAAATTAAACGGTGTTCTAAATCAATACGTCTTGACCATATATTTGCATCCATATATTTTAAAGGTTCTGGTTTTCCTATCCCTTGAAATGGATCTTTCATCACCTCTGTCACTAAATCTAAAATCCTTGAGGCTTTTTTAGCATCAGTTTTGAACCACCATTTTAAATCTTGCTTGAATTGATGACTAAAACCAGGAATTTGTTTAATAAGAGGTTGAGTTGCTGCTTTTTTCTGTTGATTCCTCTTCTTGCTCAATTCCTAACTCCTGTTTTAATTCTTCAAGGGTTTGGGATTTTATTTTTCCTGTGGTCGATTCGTCGATCGCATCAAATAATCGACGAGCATTAGCAGGCGATCGCAATAAATAAACAGTTTCTACTAAACTCCTCAAATCAGATTCCGCAATTAAGGCTACATTTTCTCCATTGCGACGATTAATGATGAATACTTGATGATCTTGTGCTACTTTCTCTAATAACTGAAATAAGCCATTTCTAGCTTCAGTTGGCGATGTTATTTCATAACTGAACATGATGTTTATTATTTAACTTTACTCTAAATGTACAACTTCATGTACATTATACTAATTTCCAGTAAAAAAGCTATATATTGCACTACTTCCCCTCCTGCTCCCCTCCCAGGAGGGGAGCAGGAGGCGGGAGAGATTGCCCTATTGCTCAACTTAAGAATTAGCTCACATCCTTGGCTTTGATAATCCAATTGACGTAGATGTTTACGGGACGGCATTCGCCTGGCTTGCCGTTAGAGTCTGTCGGAAGTGCAGCTGGATAGGGACCACCTCCATGTATTCGTCCGCCCCACTCCCACCCGGATTGTGCGTCTTGCGCCGAACCAACATGATCACCTACACTTCCACCTAGAGCCGAAGCAGTGCGATCTTCTGCATCTGGATCTCGTCCTGTTCCGTGATCTACGCCTCGGACAAAGCGTCCCCGCAAATCAGGTACCACGAAATTTCCAGCGCTTTCAGCCGTTCCATAATATGTTCCAATGATGTAAAATAGATGCTCATATTCTTCTACTGAATATTGTTCACCGTCGCAGAAAAGCCATCCTTGCTCATGTAAATAACCTCTAGACTCTCCGCTACTATCACCAGCGTATGCCATTATCGTTCCAATGGGTACTATCATGATAAAATTCTCCTTTGCTTAATTTAAGTGTTTATTTGATAGTTCAATCCAATTTCATGGGACAAGAAATAGGGGTTTGATATTTCCTACTTATGGCGATCGGATTGAATGGTTTTGATGGTGAGTTTTCATGTTTTCATATTCTCCTTTGTTTGGTTAAAGCGGAACTTTCAGTAATATTTTTGATTTGTGGGCAATGCCCACCCTACTAATGCACAAATTTAGCTGTGTCAGTCCACTACAAGAGCTACTGCGGAAAGTGGGTTAAAATATTCATGATTATTGAAACCTAATAATCATCTGAGCTACTAGGCGATGGAGGACGTCTACTTCTAATTCTTGCGCCTATTCGTGCCTGGTTTATTCGTGCCAGTGGACGCGATGATAGGCTCTGAGACGCGAGAGAATTAAATCGTCTACTTACTCGTCTAATCAGTGATAAATTTGTTATGTTTAACCGAGGAAATATCTCATAGCTGTGTAATTCATTAGGTAGCTGGCTAAGCTGATTTGGTCTGATTGGTCTGATTGGTCTGATTGGTCTGAGTTGTCTGAGTTGTCTGAGTTGTCTAAAAGAACTACCAGCCCTTCCAATTAAACCTATTGCGCCACCTATAATCGCACCCCATTTTGCTCCTTGCCCAACTGCATCAAGCAAAGATCCTTGGTTTTTCACCCCGAAAGCTTCGTTGATTCCAAACTGAGCAGCAGCCTCACCAGCACCAACTGCTGCTCCAACTCCAGCACCAACTGCTGCTCCAGCCACGCTCCCTAGACCTACACTTGCAACAGTAGCTGCGGTTGTAGTTCCTCCAATCGCTGTTGCAACTGCCCCGCCAGCAGCGAAAGCCGCCACTCCTCCAGCCGCTGATGCTGCTCCTGCTATAGCACCGATTCCTGCCCCCGCAGCTATATAGCCTACTAAATCCCATCCTTCGAGTCCCTCTTCCACACCTTTATAAGTAGCAACGCCACCACCAATTGCTGCGCCGATAACAGCACCAATTACAAGAGCAGTTAGAAACGCCAACTCTCCATCTGGATCGACCAAATTAATCGGATTGTTACCTGCATACAAATAAGGACTGGCAAATTGCGCCTTCGGATCGGTGGCATAAAACCGTCCCAAACGAGGATCATAAAATCGTGCTCGATAGTTATACAGTCCTAACTCCGGATCAAACTCCTGTCCCGTATAGCGATAACTAATAATCTCTGAATTACCATAAGCAACACCTATCAAGTCCCCAAAGGGTAGATAATCAAAACCAGCAATAATTGTTCCCGCTTCATCCACCACCACACGAGTTGAACCCAGATGATCCTTAAGTATTGTAAGAACTTGACCATCTATTACCAGTGCGACTAATCCACCCATACCATAGATATACTGTACGGGTTGCTCACTAAGTTCCAATAGGGGATAGTCATTCAAACCATGTACATATAACTTGACTGCGGTTTGACTTCCCGAACTATCCTCAGAGGTTTTCAAGACTCGCTGATTTCCTCCGTCATACTTAAAGGAAACGGATGTATCTCCTTCAAGCTGTACCTTAGTGGTTAACTGAGTTAAGGGGTCATAATCAATGTTAGTGATCTGGCGGTGAGACGCACTTTTAACATTACCATTGGCATCATAACTATAGTTTTGAGGTTCACTGCTATTACTGACCCCGTTTACCTTATCCGTATTCTCGATATATTCATACTGATTAGTAGTGTCACCTCGTTTCAAGGTTTCAATATTACCGTTAATATCGTAAGTTGTTGGTTGACCTAACCCTAAACTTGCCTGTTCATTGTAACTATTGTGAGCAACTTCTAAGCGTCCTAACTTATCGTATTGATAATGATAGTTGTGACTTTGAAGTACATTATCCCAAGAACCATAATTAAGGGTATTTCTAGCAATATTCCCGTTGTAATATCCGGAACCTTCATAACCATCTTCTGTATAAGCAAAAGATTGTTCCATCACGAGGGAGTTATTGATTTCATTTCCAATACGGGTTGGCCAACCTGGGGAATTATAGTTAACACTGTTTTGTATTTTCCCATTATTCAGCGTTGTGGTTGCCAAACTTCCATCAGCATTGTAATGATAAGTCGCAAATCGTTGAGGATTATCGGGTGTTCCCACAGCAACATTTTCTCCCAAGCTGTTATACCTGTAAACCACTTCAGGAATGCCATTGCCGCCATCAGGATAATAAACTTTAATCACATTGCCGAGATTATCATACTCATAGTTAACAATTAGCTCTGCATATCCTGTAACTATCAGCATTTTACGCACTACATTGCCAAAGTTATCATAATCATAAACTTCTTCAACATCAGTATCTCCGTTCTCCTGATTACTACTTAAAACCTTCCATAAACGACCGATTAAATGAGGATTTGAACCATCACCATCAAAAATATAGCGTTTACGCCAAGCAGTTTGTTCGGGATAATTGGGATCAGTATCAGCTTTCTGTTGTAAAGTGCTACCATCACCCCAGTCTCCAGAGAACCAACCTTCCTCAATTAAACGTCCTATGACATCATATTTCTTATAGAGGATGATTCCAGATGCTAACCCTACTGCATCTACCATAAACCTCGGACGACCTGCTTGATCATAGATATATTGGGTTGTACCTGAATCTGGGTTTGTTTGACTGGTCATTTGTCCCAGGAAATCATACTGCATCGTGATTTCCCATGCTTCAGGTTGCGAACCCGTCGGAGGGACAAAGTGATTAGGAAGCAACACCTTAACCACATTTCCTGCATCATCATAAATACTGCGAGTGGTTTGATAAATATCACTATCTGTTGCGATGGGGCCGGCTTTTTTCGCTAAAGTACGTCCTAATTGATCTTTGAGGGTATAAACAAGCGTCCCGTCCGCATCAGTTAGCTTTTCGACTAAATATTGCCCTGATGGATAGTTATCTTCTGCAAAAAATCCTTGTAGATTCGTGCCATATTCACTGGTAGTAATATGAGTATTGCCATTACCAATAGCAAACGCTTTCCCTGGTATTCCTTGCTGTATCGGACGACTCAAGGGTGATGCTTCAAATACTGTCCTGCTGTATGGATAACCTTCATCTTCTGGGTAATAATTAGCTACTTCTCCCGTTAATACCCCTGACTCCCAATCTATGGTTTCTACAAATGTTTGCCGATAACCGAAGAGATTGACTTCTCCAGGGATTAAAATCGCCTGGATTCTAGCGGATGTGCCTACCCATGATAAATCCGTGCTTCGGCACGCTTACGGTATAATTTAGCTAGAGAATCTAGATTATATCGTTTAGGAACAGTCAAACATTCCTTAACCACCTTGGCTAAGTCTAAGCCTAGCTGTGTGGATACCTTTTTTAAGCAGTTTGCTGCTGCTTGAGTGTCAGCGTTCACCAACCAGCCTTTAGCTGTTTGATACAATCCACGCTTGATTCGCTTTCCTGAGAACTTATACCCTTTGGGTTTTTCACCATATTTCGGGACTAGATCATTATCAAGAAAACTTGCCTGTGAGGTGTACGCTTCTTCGGTTTCAATAAAAATAATTCCTACTGATTCAGCTAACTGTTGAATGCGATTTTTAAGCCTGGCTGTTGGAATTTGTACAAAATTTTGATTATTAGTTTTACCAATATTAATCGAATCTTTTTGTCTATCATTCCATCCAAAAACTATATTGCCAATTTGATGTTTTAAACAGTAATTAATAATAAATCTTGCTGCTTTATTAACAGCATCTCGGATTTGACAATTACGTTTATGAGTGGCTTCATCTAATTTTTCATCCCAATAATCTTGAGTTTTAGTCTGTTTTTGTTTAGGGACAAAACGATTATACTGTTGATTAATTGATTTAATCTTTCTCCCATTGACAATAAAGGATTTCCCTTTTGTTGATATGCAACTCAGCCAATTATCAACACCGTGATCAATCCCTAAACCTTGAGAATAATCAAGATTTTCTGCTTTGACTGGCTGAGTTTTGTAAACATATTCTGCCCATAATTTACCATTGCTCGGAATAATTCTCACCTCTGCTATATCTTCTGATTGAAATTTAACACCACTGGGGATAACAATTGATGGTGTTTCCAGTTCTTTCCTTTGAGAATTAGCAATAGGTAAATAGCAACATCCTTCTAGGGGTTCGTAGCGAATATTTTGAGAAGTAAAAGCCACCTGATATAGCCCTTTTTTACGATAATTAGGGATTAATGGTTTATCTTTTAACTCTCCATTAAACCACATTGGTAAAAGCTTATTATAACCTTTGATCGCCTCTACTACTGACTTAATAGTTTGTTGTCCTTGTTGGCCTCCTATGGCCTGGTAATGAACGTTTTCCTTGAAATTTTGACATAATTGAGCATAACTGACTTTAATTCGTCTTAAACGAGGATTTCTCCTATAATTATCATTCTTGTCAAACCAAGTTTTGTAATTACAATTTTCAAAGTAATCTTGACGAATTGAAAATAAAGCAGAGTTATACAACTTATTAGATTGTTCACAACACCATAAAAGGTAAGCGTGAACTTCATCATCTACATTCCCCGTTAATAAGATTTTCTGCGTTTGGTACTTCATGCTATTATTATAAGGTTTAGCAATGATATTCCTAATATAATTAAGAAGAACTTTACAATTAGATTAAGTGAGAAAAGATTAGCTCAACTCAGACTTTATACACAACAAAAAGATAAAACTATGACACAAGTTTTGGAAGAATGTATTAATAAACTAAAAATACATACGGGGGGTTAAAACCCCCGTTCGCTCGACTGCCAGCCGTTAAAACGGACTGGCTATCTCTCGCTCACAGTTTTCTAGGTATTTTTGTTATCAATAGCAATCATTTCATAAGGCATATTCCACCCTAACCCCAGAAGGCCTGTTGGTGCTTCTAAATTCCAAGTATCCACCAGAGTTTGAATGTTACTCTGGTACATGATGGCAACTTTTACATCGAGATCCCCTCTACCTGGAAGAGAGATTAATTCTAAAGGAAGATTTACATCCCCTCGGAAAAGATTAACTGCATTAGGGATGCTACCAATACCACCCCCATCCATCTGAAAGGTTCGGATAGCAGGAAGTTGGGACGCAGTGCTTGGGGACTGCCCGCTAGAAGTAATTTGACGCATTTTAAGTAAATATGTTTTGTTGCAATTGTGCCAATTTAGGCAAACAGCATTATCCTTGGGACTACACCCAAAGTTCCCAAAGTCTTGGCTCTAGAACCTGAATCTATAGCAGTGGAAGGATATATTACAATCTCATCTTTGAGATTCAAAAAATAGGGAATTACGGAATAGTGAAGAGAACAACGTGCCAGTTCCTAGTTCCATAGCAGTGGAAGGATATATTACAATCTCATGTTTGAGATTCAAAAAATAGGGAATTACGGAATAGTGAAGAGAACAACGTGTCAGTTTCTAGTTCGACTGCTATATAAATTTTTAATGTTGTCTGTTAGAGAATTACCTCACAGTATATTCCTTTTATGTCTTTTTTGCAGAAGAATGCTATATTTTGTAATATTTCTTAAAAAAAGTAGCAAAATTGAGAAATTAATGTTGTCGGGTAATTAATAATAATAAATTTAAAAATAATTGAAAATTAATTACTCTTATATTAATATTGACTTTTCATTGGTCTAATTACTTAGTATAATAAACAAGAATAATAATAAAACAATTTTTAAAAATGAGTGAAAATAACTGGGAAAACTTCTTAAAAAATATAGGAGAATGGCAAGGATCATTTACTAAAATTTCTCCTCAAGGTGAGATTCTTGATTCTACGCTTTCTATTATCAATTTAGAAGGATTAGAAAACAATAAATTAGTTAAATTTCGTTTGCGTCGTTTTGGGGGAAATAGTTATGATGAAATACCCACTGAAGACTATACACAAGAATACCGTTCTTTGGGGAGACAAATTATTTTCTTTGAGACAGGAACTTTTTCTAAAGGCTCATTTCAACTGGCACCTTTTGCTGAGTTTGGAGCAGAATTTGGCTTTATAAAAGGCGATCGCCGTTTGCGTTGTGTGTTACTCTATGATCGTCAAAATGAATGTTCAAGTATTACCTTAATTCGAGAATTTCGTCGTGGAAGTAATGCAGAAGAACGTCCTCAGTTAACCTTAGATCAATTATTAGGAAAATGGCAAGGAATTGCTTATACAGCTTACCCTGATTTTCGTCCTACAGATAAGTTTGAAACAAGTTTAGAAGTCAAACAAGTTAATAACAACCAAATACAACAACAATTAATTTTTTCAGGAACAACCTTAACTTCAAGGGCGGAAATTGAAGAAAATAAGTTAGTGTTTAATACAGGAAACATCCCTAGACAAATTTTGTTTTTACCCGATGGAACCTCAACTAATGCACCGCTAAAATTAGAATTACGTAAACCGTTCTTTTTAGAAGTGGGTTGGTTGGTTAATGAAAAAGAACGTCAAAGATTAATTCGTAATTATGACGCAACTGGTGCATGGATAGGGTCAACTTTGGTCATTGAACATAAAATTGATTAAATGTCAAAAATTAAAATCCTAATTCTGCTCTAGCTGTTTGTGCTGCTGCAAAGACTTCTTCATCGGGTAATTGTGACCAATCCGTTTCTCCGATTTCTGCATAGAATTGTTGATCATAGGCACGAGTTCTAATAACAACAGGCATGGGAACCGCATGGCCTAAAATTAAAGCTTGTTGTTTAGAATCTAACTTTGCTAATACTGACCTCAAATTTTGTCCCCCTGAAACCCCCGTAAAAATGGCATCAATGTCCTTTTCATCATTCAATAAACAGGTAATTCTTGTGCCAACTTGTGACATGACTTCGTTGTCAATTCCTGATGGTCTTTGATCTACAATTAAGAGAGTGACAAAATATTTTCTCATCTCCCTGGCAATGGTTCCAAAGATAGTTTGATGGACAATTTTAGAATCTAAAAAGCGATGTGCTTCTTCTATAGTAATGACTAATTGTCTAGGACGATCGCTCGGACTTTTTGTTTGTAGAAATCGCTCAGCTTTCTTTACATAACTACCATGAATACGTCGAGTAATCATATTGGTAGCTAACATATAAGAAAGCATATTTGATTGGGAACCAAATTCAATAACAACGTGCTTTCCTGCGTCCAAAGATTCTAAGACTTGATTAATATAATTATGGGGACAAGCAGTGCGTAAATATTTTAAATTATCTAATCGCATCAACTTTCTTTGTAGGGACATAATTGATCCTGCATGACCCTGTTTTTCTTGACAAAAGAGTTTAATATCTTCGTTAGTCATGTTTAATAATTGCATAATCCATGACTTCCCATATTCTGCTTCCAAAATATTAGCATTATCTAAACTTGCCTCAGAAATCCCTAATTCATGACCCACTAAGCGAATATCTTCTATCTGAATTTGATCGTAACTTAAATACAGTTCTTGAGCATCACTCACTCCTCTTCTTTTAGTAGACTCAGGATCTAACGTATAAATCTCTACTTGTCCAGGAAACAATTGACGCAACCCTTTAACTGTAGAAACTTCTTTCCCTTCTTTCATTGCTTCCCACCCATATTCTGAGTGCATATCAAACATCAAATTAACCGCAGCTTGTTTACGAATAATCCCAGAAATTAATAATCTGGTTAAAAAAGATTTTCCTGTTCCTGACTTACCAAAAACCCCATTACTCCGCTCAACAAAGCGATCTAAATCAATACAAATTGGCACGTCCATATCTAAAGGTTTTCCGATAGCAAAATTGCGCCGTGTAGGGTCATCTTCCCAACCAAAAACTGCTCGAAAATCTCTTTCTGACGCTTCATAAACTTGACTAAAATGGGTAGGAATAGTCTTGACGGGAAGCAGTTCAATATCAGCGTTTGTTTGTGCTTGAAATGAACCTAAAGAGGTGTTTTCAGGTTCAGAAGGGGTGTTATCTTCTTCTTCTTTTGGAGTAAACATCAACATGGGTGCAAGTTCCACATTGCCATAGGTGGCACTTCCGGCTAACACATCCCTCATAAACGTATCTTGGAAACTAGGAGGGTTGGCTAAAATACGGGGGTTAGCGGTTCCTAAAGAAACATCTGTCAACAAACAAAAAAACCGCGATCGCACACCTTGCACTACCAAAAATTTTCCCACTCGCATTTGTTCAACAGACACATCAGAATGTAAGCGAACTTCTAACCCTTGTGATAGGGAACCTTGGACAACGACACCGAGGGGATGATCTGTCATGGTTAACAGTAACTTGTACACTACATATGGGGTTATTACTCACCAGTACAACCCTAGGGGTATTGTATCGCAGAGAACAGGGTTATCAATGAATAATGAATAATTAACAATTAATAATTATTTGGGTTTTCAACATTAATACCCGAAGGGATAGCTATATTCTCAACTTTTTTGTTTTTTGTCGGCCTATTTAAAGTAAACTTATGCTGTTGACTACTTAACCAGCCTAAAATTACTGTTCCTAAGAGAAATGTTACCATTAGGGAGAAAAAGGTGGCATTAGCAGAAATTCCTAACAAAATCAAGCTAGTATTGACAAAAATTTTGTGAGCGGGATTAATATTGGTCTTATTATTCATTGTAAGTGAAATTTTACTGAAAATTTATCCGATTATATACGCAATTCAGTATTTTTGCCGTAAAATTCTTAAAAATAACTCAGAATTTTCTCGGAGTTAGTTCTCGATCCAGAGAATGGGTGAGGCAGTTTAAGTAGATCACAAACATCCTCGTCTCCCTGCTGCCATACAGTCCTTTATAAGTAAGTTTTCCATCTACTGAGTTTTAATCCTAGTTAAATAATTATTAATTATTAATTATTAATTATTAATTAATAAAAGGCGATCGCTTCTCTTGTGTCATCATCAGTAATCTTTCTAAGGAGTCCCATTGTTCTGTGTTAACGTATTCACTAATGCGATCGAGTTGCTGACGATAACCTTCTAAAGTGTGTAGTAAGGCAGTTTTATTATATTGAGCCATCATTACCCCTAATTCGGGGTTTCCTCCTCCAACTCGACTGGTATCTTTAAATCCGGAACTGGCTAATTGTTGGGCTAAATTTAACACAGTTTTATCTTTTTCTTCTACACAAGCAGCAATTAAACTAGCACTAATCATCACGGGTAAGTGAGAAATCCATGCTACTGCTTGATCATGAATTTCTGGGGAACAAGTATAAACATTTGAGCCTAAAGATTGGGCTAATTCTTCTAAAATTTTTATGCTATTTTTTTGTGTTTTTTTTGTGGGAGTAATGACATAGGGTGCATTTCTAAACAAGTTTTTTTGGGCTGCTTCTATTCCTTGTTCTGCTGTTCCGGCCATGGGATGTCCCCCTACAAAATTGTCCCATAAAAGCTCACATTGATTGACAATAGGACTTTTAACCGAGCCAACATCAGTAATAATAACCTCTGATTTTAAGAAGGGAATCAACTGTTGTAAAGTTTCAGAAATTAAACCAATAGGAGTACAAATGAAAATAATGTCAACAGAGGATAAAGAATTAAAATGAATACTTGCATTATCAACAACTCCCCTTTCTATAGCTCTTTTACAGGTACTTTCTTTACGAGAAACCCCATAAATAAGATGTCCACAATGACGTAAATCAAATCCCAGGGAACCCCCAATTAATCCTAATCCAATAATGCCAATTTTCATGTTTAATTTTCTCTTATGTGATAATCCTTACAATTAATAGCTAATTCTGTATTAGCTTGGAAGGGATTAACTGGACATTTTAGGCGATAATCATTGGTAAAATATTGACAGTGACTACAGGGAATTTGGTGCATCTTTTTCGATCTTTTTATGACATCGATAATCATTGCTATTACACTACTAACCAACATTAATATAAATACCCAAGCTGTTATTAAACATAGGGGAATGATTAAGGGTTGCACCATGTGGATGAGGCGTAAAATTAAGGATAACACTTGATATTTTATGATTTTCTTTCTCTTTTAGCTTAACATCTTAATTCAAATTTTAAACTTAAGAAAATATTGAGAATTATCAATTTTATGGTGAACTGGTAAGGAAAAAATGTACTTTAAATTTTAATTTTTTACTCCCCTTACCAGTATCAATGGTTTTAAATATTTAAAATCCCTTATAGATTTGGGATAGTTCAATCATTAGCTGATTGAAAATATGGGTTAATGTTCCAAATTTTAGATTCTATGTCTTGTTTTTTGATTGTTTTTGATTGTGCTTTGGTAATTAAAGGATAAATTATCTTATTTAAGTTGTTCCAAGAAAGTTTCTGGTTATTAGCAATAATTCCTTGCTTTTTTAAAAGATTTTCTAATTTATTTAAAGAAATTTTAGCTAATTCATACTGAGCATGACTTTCTGAGACAAGGGGAACCGATTTTTTGATTGGATCTCTTTCAATAGCAGCTAAAGCTCGACGAACAGGAAAGCAAAAATATAAATCACAAA
>JASJDW010000161.1 GCA_030064955.1 Crocosphaera sp. | reverse complement strand
GGCGCACCCAGAGAAGATGAGGAAGAATGAGACAGATTTTCTTAGATACTTTCTACCTAAAAGCATTAGCTGACAAAGGAGATAATGCTCATAGTCTTGCTATTAATATGGTAGCAAGATTGGGCAATTTTAGAGGTGTTACCAGTGAAATGGTTCTCACCGAATTACTCAATGCTTTGTGCAGTCGAGGACAATTTTTACGAATATCAGCTATTCGCTTAACTTCTAGATTACGAAATGATAAAAACACCCTAATTATCCCCCAAACTAGCGAACAATTTGAGCAAGCTTTCGACTTTTATAAAAGACGATTAGATAAGGGTTACAGTTTAACAGATTGTGCTTCAATGCAAATTATGAGACAACTAGAAATTAATGAAATATTAACCTTTGATAGACATTTCCAGCAAGAAGGGTTTAGAGCTTTACTCAGAGAATAATTATCATATATTCTATAAGGTAGATAATAGCGATCTCGAAGAGATCCGCAAAGCGGTGCGCAAATTTATAAACTCTATTTCAATTTTAATTTTTTCCTCGCTTCATATACCCATTGTTCTTCTTCAATTGTTAATTCTTTTCCTTGAGATAATTCCCAACATTTACGCCAATTTTCTTGCGCTTCTTCTGGCAAAACTTGAGCATAAAGACAAAAAACAGCCCCAGGATTTCGGATATATTTTTGATACGCTTTATTCTCAGCAATACTTTTAGCAATCAAAAGATTAATCATTGCATCTTCATTACGATTTTGTTTAAATCTTGCCCACCCTAAATTTTTATAAATACTATATTTTTGAACTTGTAAATTAAGCTTCTCGTTTTCAGTTAGTTGGTCTAACGTTTGCTCTCTTTCTGCTAATAAAACTTTTGCTTTTTCTAGTAATTCGACTGCTTGAGGAGCTTTATTTTCTCGAATATAGATATAAGATAAATTATTATAAGCATCCAAAAAATCTCCTTTTACTGCAATTAAATAATGTTTTTTGGCTTTATCTAATTCCTGTAATTCTTCATAAAGCGTTGCCAACTTATAATGAGCGTCTAAGTTATCTGGGTTGAATTCGATTGCTTTTACATATTTTCCTTCTGCTGAAGCTAATTGAGGTAATTCTTGGCTATTTTCAGGAGATTGTAATGCTTCCCCTTGTTGTTTATAGAACTCAGAAAAACAAGGAAAATTAAGAGTGATAATTAATAATCCAACAAAGATTATAAATGTTGTAAAAAGTTGAACTTCTTCATACCAATGTTCCTTAATATTAACCTTATTCATTAACTTAATAAAAACTTTTTCTCGTCCTTTTGTTAGTGCATTTTCAGTTTGCAATAAAGAAATGAAAGTTGAAAAAATAACAACTGCAATTTCTTGCCAACCAGAACCCCCTGCAAGAAATCGAGTTGCAATGGTTGCAATCAGTGTAAAATTAACCCCTAATAATAACAGTTTAACTATTTTAAATACCCAATCAAAGCGATTGCAAGGATGCTGTGATTCTCTACTATCTAAATACCACCACCAAGCTTTTGTAGAAATAGGTAAAGCATCTCGATATTCTTCTAAGTCAACAACTCCAGTTATTTTATAAGAATTTTGTTTTAATTTGTTATCTTGCTCAATTAATTTTGACCAAATCTCAACAGGAATTTTTCCCTCAGATTCTAATTGCTTCTGAAGCTCATCTCTAGCTGCAAGAAGATCTAAAATTTGTTCTTGATTAACTGAACGATTAGAAGTATCTAGATTGTCAAGAGCTATTTTGTAACGGGTTAAAGCAGCTTCAAGAGGTGTAAAATTAGTCATAATATTTGACTCCTAAAACTAGAAAATTTTGTCCCTCACGAGTATGGGAAATGCTACATATTAAACCACAGACATTCCATAAAAAGGTATAATTTCTGACCAATAGGGACGTTTTCCTTGTTGCCATTGATAATAGGCTAATTCTAAAACACTACTAGCAGTCATTCCTAATTTTGATGGGGTTATTAAGGGTGGACAAGATAAATTTAACCCTTGCAATGTTTTCTCCCATTCTTCGGGAATCATCACCGTATCATCTAAGATAATATCTAGTCCATTTTCTTGTTTATTTTTACAATAAATTCCTCCATAGAATTGACCTCTTGAGGCTTTCATTTGTACAAAAATAGGCTCATTAACAGCATGATTTTTCTGGTTAAACCATGCAAAAGCAGCTAAGCTAGAAATTCCAAATAAAGGAAGATTTAATTGTTGTGCCAAAGTTCGGGCTGTTACCATACCAATACGATTACTGGTAAAACTGCCAGGCCCTTTCGCCACAGCAATAAACTGAAAATCTTGCCAGGTTTTCGGTTGAATAAATTCTTGTAAATATTGATGTAAATAATTAGATAATTGTCGATCTACTTCCCAAGTTTTTGTATAAGTTTCTGTAGCAAAATTACTTAAACTCAATCCCAATTGTGAACTGGTGGTATGTAACCCTAAACCATAAACATCAGAAGTTAAGGAGATCATAAATGAAAAATAAATTGAGCAACAATCAAATCTTAATTATTTTATCAACTGTTGTTATATCTATTAAATAATTCATACTTTATAATTGATGAATGAGCAAATCTGGGAAAAATGTAAACAAAATCTAACTTTGCTCTCCAGATTGACTACAATTGCCTAAGCGAGCGTAACGCGACTTTTTCAGGAGCCAATCGTGACCCATACTACCCTAACAGCAAACCCCGCTAAATCCTTTGATCCGCAACACTTTGATAACTACGTGATGCACACTTATGGACGGTTTCCCATCGCCATTGAACGGGGAGAAGGGTGTCGTCTCTGGGATACCAATGGCAAGGAATATCTTGATTTTGTGGCCGGTATTGCCACCTGTACCCTTGGCCATGGCCACCCTGCTTTAGTCAAAAGCGTCAGCGAACAAATTAAATCCCTGCACCATGTCTCCAATTTATACTATATTCCCCAACAAGGAGAACTAGCAGAGTGGATCATTGAGCATTCTTGTGCTGATAAAATATTTTTCTGCAATTCTGGGGCAGAAGCGAACGAAGCAGCCATTAAACTCATTCGTAAATACGCCCACACAGTTCTTGACTTTTTAGAACAACCGGTTATCTTAACCGCTAAAGCGAGTTTCCACGGACGAACCCTTGCCACTATTACTGCTACGGGTCAACCTAAATATCAACAGGACTTTGAACCTTTGATGCCTGGGTTTGCCTATGTTCCTTACAATGATATCAAAGCTATTGAACACGCGATCGCAGACATGGATGAAGGAAACCGTCGGGTTGCTGCGATTATGTTGGAACCCCTCCAGGGAGAAGGGGGCGTAAGACCGGGAGAAATTGATTATTTTCTGCGTTTACGGAAGATTTGTGACGAAAATAATATTCTTTTGGTATTTGATGAGGTGCAAGTCGGTGTAGGCCGCAGTGGTAAACTGTGGGGTTATGAAAACTTAGGGGTGGAACCAGATGTATTAACCAGCGCAAAAGGGTTAGCTGGAGGGGTTCCCATCGGCGCGATGATGTGCAAAGAGTTTTGTAACGTTTTGACCCCTGGAACCCATGCAAGTACCTTTGGAGGCAACCCTTTAGCTTGTGCAGCAGCTTTGACGGTCCTGAAAACCATTGAGGAAGACAATATTCTACAAAATGTTCAGGCCAGAGGGGAACAGTTACGTACTCGCTTACGAGCGATCGCACAAAAAGATCCTACCCTATTTACGGATGTGCGGGGTTGGGGATTAATTAATGGAATGGAAATTAACGAGGAAATGTCCATTACTTCCATTGATATTGTGAAAGTGGCAATGGAAGAAGGGTTATTATTAGCCCCCGCAGGACCTAAAGTTTTGCGTTTTGTTCCTCCATTAATTGTATCAGAGGAAGAAATTGATGAGGCTGTTGATAAGTTACAAACAGCTATCAATAAAGTTTGTGCCGTTGCCGGTAATTAGAATAATAACAAAAGTCCGTTAATTTTTTAACGGACTCTTGTTATGATAGCCAGTAATGAAATGAGGAAAGGATGATTATGAGTGAGGATATTACAAAACGAAAATTACTGGCTGCTATTTCTCATGGATCTATTTTTTTTAGTGCCACTTTTGTCTCTATTGGGGTTCCTATTGCTATTTTTTTCATATCTAATGATGAAATCGTCCAAAATAATGCGAAAGAGGCTTTAAATTTTCATTTCAATGTTTGGGTATATGGTATTGTTTTTGGAATTTTAACTGTTGTTTTAATCGGTTGGCTATTATTAGCTATTTTAGGTATTGTCATTGTGGTTATGCCTATTCTTGCTATTATTAAATCCCTTAGTAATCCTAATCAAGTGTTTCGCTATCCTTTTATTTTTAGGGTTTTGTAATCAATTGTAATTACCTTGAATAGCTGTAATGACTACAGTATTAATAATATCTTCTACGGTACAACCTCGACTTAGATCATTAACCGGCTTTTTTAACCCTTGTAAAATAGGGCCAATAGCGATCGCTTTAGTTTCTCGTTGCACTGCTTTATAGGTATTATTTCCTGTATTTAAGTCGGGAAAAATAAATACTGTTGCAAGTCCCGCAACTTCTGAATCTGGCATTTTTTGCACTGCAACGGCCTTATCTACCGCAGCATCATATTGTATCGGCCCTTCAAATAATAAGTCAGGACGGCGTTTTTTCGCTATCATAGTAGCCTGTTTAACTCGTTCTACATCTTTTCCTATTCCCGACTCTCCTGATGAGTAAGATAGTAAAGCAATTCTGGGAAAAATACCGAAATTCCGGGCAGTTTCCGCAGAAGTAATGGCAATTTCTGCTAATTGTTCTGCGGTTGGGTTCGCATTAATTGCACAGTCTCCATACACTAATACTTTATCAGGCAAACACATGAAAAATACAGAGGAAACTAGCTTATATTCTGGTTTCGTTTTAATGATTTGTAAAGCTGGTCTAATGGTGTTTCCTGTGGTATGAATTGCCCCTGAAACCATCCCATCTGCATCCCCTGAATACACCATCATTGTACCAAAATAAGACACATCCATCAACATATCTTTGGCATTTTCTAAGGTTATTCCCTTATGTTTTCTAACTTCGTATAGTGTCTGAATATAATCATCTGATTTGGGACTTTTAATCGGGTTAATAATATTGAGACTATTAATATCTAATTGAATTCCATGACTTTGTATTGTGCGTTCAATGCGATGTTTTTCTCCTAGTAATGTAATATCAACGATGTCTTGAGATATAAGGGTAGCAACTGCTTTGAGAATTCGGGAATCTTTTCCTTCTGGTAAAACAATATGACGCTTATATAATTTCGCTTTTTGAATTAAATTATAAGTAAACATTTTAGGGGTTATTCCCTCAATTTCTATTTTATCAATCAGATGTTCTAAAATCGGTAAATCAACGGATTTATCAAACAGTTCAATACTCCAAGTAATTTTTTCTATGTCTCCTGCTTTTAAAGAACTATAAATTGTTTGTAAACGAGAAGCAGTTGGATAAGTATAAGTATCAACCCAAAGGATAGGTAAGGGATTACTTAAACCTGCAATTAGACGACCAATAGAACTCTCTAACTCACATTCTGTTGTTAAAAGTATGCCAGCTAAATTAGGATAATTTGTGGATTGATGTGCTTGTAATGCACCGATAATAACATCCCCTCTATCTGATGGTGTTACCACTAGATCATTATCCCGTAATTGAGTAATTGCGTGCTGCATTTGCATCGCAGCAATCAGATAATTAAACACTAAATTATTTAAACGCTTTTCACCGTATAAAACTTTTGCTTTTAATTGTTCTGCTACTTCTGTCATTCTCGGACTATCTAGTTTTTTATCATAAGGAATGACTGAAAATAAATAGTTATTTTTCTTGTAAGTATTTTGTAAATAATCTTGTATGATTTTTATATCAGACTGAGTAACTTTATTAATAATGATTCCTAAAATTTTACAGTGTTTATCTCGGTAAGAATCAGCAACAATTTTAAGAGAAATAATAATTTCTTCTACGGATTTTTGGTGACCATTCCCTAAAATTAATAAAGAACATCCCAATGTTTTAGCAATAGCAACATTGATGTCGAAAGCAAAAGCAGAGTTTTCTCCCACATAATCAGAATTTTCACAAACAATAAAGTCACAATTTTTTTCTAGTTTCTTATATTTAGTAATAATTTTATCTAAAATCTCATCTAATTTATTCTCTCCCATAAGATGATTAAATTCAGAATAATATAAACCAAAAGAATTATCATAGGTTTGAGATAATTTAAAATAGGACAGAATTAAATCAATATGTTTATCTGGTTTATTATCAATAGGATCTTGAATAATGGGTCTAAAAAATCCAACTTTTGTGGTTTTTCTCAGAATTAATTCAATAATTCCTAAAGCAATTAAAGATTTACCACTTCTGGGTTCAATGGTACTGATATAAATTGAATTTGTCATTAGTGATACATTACCTTAACAAGAAAAATAAAATCTCTGTATTAACATACAGATTTCTATTCAAAACTTCTAACGGTTATTATAAGTTTAGCAAAACTTATTAATTTTTCGGGTGTAATCAGAACTTATTTTAGTAGGGATACGTACTATAGATTTTGATGTAAGTTTTAAGCGGAATTTAGCTAATAGACAAAACAAAACTTACACTAATAATTAATCATTGAAATCAGGTAGAGATATTTCATAAACGTCTCTACAGTACGGTGTTTAGGGTAGTAATAAATTTTTATTCAATCAAAAATGTTTTACTTCTTCCATTAAAAGTAATACAGTAACGATTCAAAAAATTCCGTCCCAGAATAATCAAACCATCCGTATCACTATCGGGACAAGCATACACTTTAATTTTAATAAATTCACGATAATTAAAACTTATTTGTACTCGATAAGGAACCACAATAATTTTCTGTTTTCCGACTCCATAAATAACTGATGTATTTCTGCCTCGAATAAGTTTAACTGCTTGCAGTTGAGAAATAATTGAAAAAGGAACTAAAGTACAATCAGAACCTGTATCAAGAACCCCTTGACTTACTATTAATGTCATAGATTCTGATTGTCTAATTTGTAATTTTATTAAAGGAATTGATGGAGAGTTGGGAATTTCAGTGTACTTTCCTTCAAACATTATCAGGTTTCTTAACTTTCTCAATAAACATAGGTTTTAGTCCATATTTTTTTTCGACTAAATCTAGTAATTGTTCTTCATCAATATTATATTCTAAAACTTTTCCTTCTTCAAAATATACATAATAATTTTCATACTCTAATAAAAGCTTGGGTAGCATCTTATCAAATAATTTCCCTTGATGTTGTAAATATTCATAGGTAGCTAAATCAGGATAAAGATTTTTAGCTATTTGTTGATTAGCTACTTCTTCTTTTAGTTGTAGTAGTTTTTGTACTTCAGAGATATGATCATAATAATAAGCTAATGCACTCAAAATTAATGCAGGCTCTAAATGTTCCCATTTTTTTATAACAGCATCAACAGATTGATTGAGTCGATAATAATCTTCAATTAAATAGGTTAAAGGAATTTTAGTTCCTTCAATCATTAACAGCATTTTTTCTCCACTTTGTATTTCTTCTAAATGAGGATAAAATGAAGCAGATAATCCCTTAGTTGGTTCACCCATAATTGATTATTTCTAATTTGTTATTAACTAATTATAACTGATCAGTAGTTGGTTTGAGGAACGAAACCCAACAATGTGAGTTATGTCTCTAAGTTATTGCTTCTCAAAAATAACGGATAAATTATTAGCTGGCATTTCAACCTTTTCTTTAAATATTAATCCTTTTCCTTCAGCAATTTTAATAACATCCTCTAAATCTCTTACACCCCATTCTGGGTTTTGACTGAGTAAAGATTTATCAAACGATTCGTTACTGGGTGCAGTATGTTTTCCTCCTTGTTTATAAGGTCCATACAAGTATAAAATACCTCTTGATGGTAAGATTCGTTTTGCCCCTTCCAGTAATCCTAAACAAGCTTCCCAAGGAGAAATATGAATCATGTTAATATTAACAATTGTTGTGATATTTAGCTGGTGTTCTTCAATTTTCCACATAGAATCTGCTGCATTGATATTAAGAGGAGGTTGAATATTCTCAATTAAACTCTCTTGTCTCCATGCTTCAATGCTATTTCTAGCTGTCGGATTCGGATCAGAAGGTATCCACTGACGAGGACTAAAAGCAGGAGCAAAAAAGATACAATGTTCCCCCGTTCCACTGGCAATTTCTAGAATGTCCCCTGATGATGGAAGTACCCTTAATAATACCTCTAAAATCGGTTCTCTATTCCGTTGTGTTGCTGGAGCATATTGTTTAAAATTGTTCATAATTTTCACTATTTTATTATTTTAAGTAATTGTCTTAATCGCTGCTTCCAAAGCCAAAGAAATATGAGTCCAATGAGTTCCCCCTTGACAGAAAACGATGTACGGTTCTCTTAAGGGTCCATCCGCAGAAAATTCCGATGTACTTCCATCAATAAATGTACCCCCAGCCATCACTAATTTACTTTCATATCCTGGCATTTCTGCTGGTACAGGGTCGAGATAAGAACCCACCGGAGAATAGGTTTGAATAGCACGACAAAAAGCCATTAATTTCTCAGGAGAACCCAACTTAATCCCTTGAATAATATCCCGACGAGGAACCATCGGCAAGGGGTTAACTTCATAGCCTAATTTATCAAAAACATAAGCAATTAAATGACTCCCTTTGATCGCTTCTCCTACCATTTGGGGGGCTAAAAATAAGCCTTGAAATAATAAACGACTTTGATCCAAAGTTGCCCCACCTTCTGACCCAATACCAGGAGAGGTTAAGCGACAAGCTGCTGCTTCCACTAACAGTTTTTTCCCTGCAATATAGCCTCCTGTTGTAACAATAGTTCCCCCTAAATTTTTAATCAAAGAACCCGCCATTAAATCAGCCCCTACTGCCGTTGGTTCTAAGGTTTCTACTAATTCACCATAACAATTATCCACAAAACAGACCGTGTTAGGATTTTGTGTCTTGACAATGTAAATAATTTCTTTAATATCTGCAATTGATAAACTTGATCGCCAAGAATAACCACAAGAACGCTGAATTAACACTAATTTTGTTTCTGGTTGAATGGCGGTTTTTAATCCTTCCCAGTCAATGGTTCCCTGGTCTGTTAAGTCTAATTGCCGGTATTTAATGTTAAACTCTGTTAAGGAACCTTGGCCACTGCCTCGTAAACCGATCACCTCCTCCAAGGTATCGTAGGGCGCACCAGCCACCGCTAACATTTCGTCCCCTGGACGAAGAACCCCAAACAAGGCACAGGCGATCGCATGGGTTCCAGATACAAACTGTATGCGAACAATAGCTGCTTCTGCCTCCATAATCTCAGCAAAAATCTTATCCAAAGTGTCTCGTCCGAGATCATCATGACCATAACCACTTACACTGGCAAAATGATGAACCCCTAGACGATGATTACGAAAGGCTGTTAAGGTTTTCTTGAGATTTTCCTTGACCTTATGGTCAATTTCCGAAAAAATCGTACTCAGGGCATTTTCTGCCTCTTTGATGAGCATTAAACTGTCCAATTGTCAACCCCAAACTCTCATCTTGTCGATAGTGACTCATTTAGTCTAATGGCAAAGTTACTTTTGTCCCATTTATTTATACCAAATAAAGACTTACATAAGTCATTTAATTGGAAATTAAATTTGGAATTAAATATTAAAATTTTAAATTCTTTGTCAGCTAAAAAAAGTTAATACTATCGTCAAGTATAATAATAGTTTGATTACGTTCACATTCAGGTTAATACATGACTGTTGCAACATCTCAAAAACTCCCCTATGACTGGACAATTATTATTTACATGGCTTCGATTCATGTCGTTGCATTACTGGCATTTTTGCCCGGTAATTTTAGTTGGCAAGCCATAGGTGTTACTTTATTTTTATATTGGCTCACAGGTGCTTTGGGAATTACTTTAGGCTTTCATCGCTTAGTCTCTCACCGTAGTTTTCAGGCACCAAAATGGCTAGAATACATATTAGTTTTCTTTGGTACATTAGCCTGTCAAGGTGGACCAATTCAATGGGTTGGTTTACACCGTATTCATCATAAATATTCAGATACTCAACCTGATCCCCATGATTCTAACCGAGGGTTTTGGTGGAGTCACATGGGATGGATGTTACATCATATTCCTGCCGATAATGATGTACCTCGCTACACTCAAGATATTAATGAAGATCCCTTTTATAAATTCTGTCAAACCTTCATGATTCCTATTCAAATTGTCTTAGGTTTAATCCTCTATTTCTTAGGAGGATGGCCGTTTGTTATTTGGGGAATCTTTGTTCGTTTAGTGATGGTTTTTCACTTTACTTGGTTTGTTAATAGTGCTACCCATAAATTTGGTTATCAAAGTCATGAATCTAACGATAATTCTCGTAACTGTTGGTGGGTTGCCCTACTAACTTTTGGAGAAGGATGGCATAATAATCATCATGCTTATCAATATTCTGCCCGTCATGGGTTAGCTTGGTGGGAAATTGATATTACCTGGATGACCATTCAAGTTTTACAATTTTTAGGTCTTGCTAAGAATGTAAAATTAGCCCCTGTTTCAGATAGTAAGTAATTCTGTATTTCCCAAAAGACATAAACCTACTCATAGGTGAAAGAGAAGGTTTTATGCTCAAAAGTAGGGGTTAACAGTAGTTGACCCCTATAAAATTGTAATGATTTATCCAGAAAGTTGAAAACCATGTTACGATGAAGCCATAAGAATTATTTTCCTAAGTTGTTTTGTTAAGCCTAATTTACAAGCATCTAAGTGAATCTAACTCTCTACAACACTCACGTTAGAGCATTTTTTATGTCAATTTATGTCGGCAATTTATCGTACGATGTCACAGAAGCAGATCTCGAACAAGTTTTTGCAGAGTACGGTACTGTGAAAAGCGTAAAACTTCCCACCGATCGCGAGACAGGAAGAGTCAGAGGTTTTGGTTTTGTGGAAATGGACACAGATACCGAAGAAGAGGCTGCCATTGAAGCTCTAGATGGGGCTGAATGGATGGGACGTTCTCTAAAAGTTAATAAGGCTAGACCCAGAGAAGAACGGGGATCATCAGGACGACGCTCAACTCGTCGTTATTAATTTTAGCAACGCGATCGCCAAAATTCCAACCCAATAAAAACTATTTAATCCACACAACCTAGATGAATATTAAAGAACTTTTAAGTCGTTACAATGCAGGGCAAAGAGACTTTAGAGGTATTACTCTGATTGCTGCTAATCTTAGAAATGTCAATCTCAGTGGTGTTGATCTTAGTGGGGCTGATCTCAGAGGTGTCAATTTAACTAAAGCCAATCTCAGCCATGCTAATTTAACTGATGTTCGTTTAGGAGGGGCTAACCTAACCGAAACCAATCTTACCGCAGCTAACCTGACGGATGTTGATCTCAATGGAATAGATATGAGTAAAACCTATGTATCAAGAGCAATTTTTCAACCGTCAAAAGTTGCTGTTCAATAACCATTCATTAGGGAGATAAACCCACACATGACTCAAATTATTCGTGGAGAAAACGAGGGAATTGAATCAGCCTTACGTCGCTTCAAACGACAAGTGAGCAAAGCCGGAATTTTTTATGATATGAAGAAAAATCGGCACTTTGAAACCCCAATTGAAAAACGTAAACGTAAAGCCCTAGCTAAACATAGACAACGGAAAAGAAATTATCGTTAAAACATAAAGATTCAAGGAATAGTAGGAGTCAACTGTGGTCGATTCCTATTTTGTTCTTAAAAAATATTGAGAAATCTATACAATTATTGCGTCTAACCTCCAAATTCTGACAATTATCATAGAC
>JASJDW010000160.1 GCA_030064955.1 Crocosphaera sp. | reverse complement strand
GAAGTTATTATTAATTTTAAAAGTCCTTATACTAATGCCATTGATGCAGCTACTAACGGGGCATTAGAAGGACTAAAATTGGCTTTAAATGTGGCAGCTATGTTAATTGCTATTTTAGGATTAGTCGCCTTAATAAATGGCATTTTAGCAGCCGTGGGGCAACCATTTGGACTGTCTAATTTATCTCTAGAATTGATTTTTTCTTATTTACTTGCACCTATTGCTTGGTTAATGGGAGTCCCTTGGCAAGATTGCTTACAAGTGGGAATTTTATTAGGCAAAAAAACCATCTTAAATGAATTTATTGCTTATCTTGATCTTAAAACTTTGATAGCAGAAAATACAATTTCTCAACGGAGTCAAATTATTGCAACTTACGCATTATGTGGGTTTTCTAACTTAGGAACCATCGGTATTCAAATAGGAGGAATAGCTGCGATCGCCCCCAACCGTCAACAAGACTTGGCCAAATTAGGTCTAAGAACCATGATAGCTGGATCACTGGCTTGTTTTATGACCGCTTGTATTGCCGGACTTTTATTGTAATATTTCTTTAACTTTTTAAGATAAGATAAATTGCCTCAGATCACAGCCATTTTAAACAATCTGTGTTAAGGTGTTGCACAGTTGGTTTAGTCTTTTTAAATTTAGCTTTTGTATAGTTTAGAGGAATAATATTATGGTTCAAGCTAAAGAAGTTAAAAACAGCGAAGTTGCTACTGTTCCTTTTTCCGTTGCTAATACAGGGGTTGCTGCAACCGAAATGCGTCCTTGGGGTTCTTTTACTACCCTAGAAGAAGGGCCTGGTTATAAGATCAAACGTATTGAAGTTAATCCAGGTCATCGTCTCAGCTTACAAATGCACCACCACCGCAGCGAACACTGGATCGTTGTTTCTGGTACTGCTAAAGTAACTTGTGGAGATACAGAAAAGATTTTAGGGGCAAATCAATCCACTTATGTTCCCCAGTGTACCTCCCATCGCTTAGAAAATCCAGGGGTAATTAAACTGATCCTTATTGAAGTGCAAAATGGTGAATATTTAGGGGAAGACGATATTATTCGCTTCCAGGATGATTATTCCCGTCATAAGTAGTTCAATTTTACTGTCATTCGTCAAAAAATCTGCCAGATTCGCCAAAATGAATCTGGCAGATTTTTTGTTTTGTTGTGATAACTATGTAATAGCAGTTATTAAGACAATCATTCGTTTTATTATTACTGCTTATCAAGGAGGTAATCCATAAGCGATCGCTGTTTTTATAATTGAGTAAATACAGAATATTTAATAATTTCATTATACATGGTAATGGTATTCAAACCATTAGGAGTTACATCATGAGTTGGTTGACTTTCAACAATTTGATATTTATCTCTTGTAACTGTCATATTTAAGCTCTCTTGAGATATCAATTACATGAGCAATACTAGCATATTTCATAAATTAAGTGGTGTTAAGAAATAATACAATGATAATCGCACTATTTTAAATAGCTGATCTCATAAGTGCGATCGCGGATCTTGTAGTTTGGATTGAAGGATGAAACCCAACAATTTTATCTTTGTTCAATATATTTTAATGATTGATAGGATAAAATAGAACAAAATTAAATCATTAAATAAACTATGGTAAAAACTTCAACCTTTCAGCAAGCAATTGAAACAGTAGAGAAACTATCATTAGAAGAGCAACAGATGTTAATCGATACTATCCAAAAAAGATTACATCAACAACGTAGAGCAATTCTATCACAAGAAATAAAAGAAATCCGTCAAGAAGTGACCGAGGGAAAAGGACAATTTGGTTCAGTCGATGAATTTTTAAACGAACTCGATCAACCATGAAAATTGCTTGGACTCCTCAATCATTGCGAGCTTTTAAACGAATAATTCGTAAAAAACCAGTGTTTAGACCACTCATCGAAAAAACAGTCCGTCAGTTAGCAGAAGATCCCTTTCATCCTAGTTTACGTACCCACAAATTAAAAGGTGACTTATCAAATGTATGGTCATGTTCAGTTGATTATAGTAACCGTATTTTATTTGAATTTATCGAAGATGCTGAAGAACAAAAACAGGCAATTTTGTTACTAAATTTGGGAGATCATGATGAAGTCTATTAGTGATCGCCGATCTCCTAGGTTGGGTTAAAGGATGAAACCCAACAAGCATAAATTTATGTTTAATTAATTTATTTAGTGGCAATATAAAAATAGATTCTCTAATCAAACTCATTTACAAACCTAATGACTTATAATCATCAAAAATCTATCAAACAGTTTAAAATTGTCATTGAAAAACACCCAGATGGCTATGTAGCTTATCCTATCGGTGTTGTTGGTGCAATTGTTGGTCAAGGAGATACCTACGAAGAAGCTTTATCAGACGTAAAATCTGCGATCGCTTGCTATATTGAAGTATTTGGGACAGAAATATTAGAAGATACGCCAACAGTTGAGGTATTTATTGCTGAGGCAGGATTGTCTATCTAATGCCTAAATTTCCTGTTGATGCACCTAAAAATAAGGTCATCAAAACCTTCAAATTATTGGGGTTTGAAATGATTCGTGAACGTGAACATATTGTGATGAAACGTAACAATAAAGATGGAACAGAAACCCCTTTAGTTATGCCAAGTCATTCTAATATCAAAAGCGGAACTTTGAGAGCAATTTGTACACAAGTTGGTATTTCTAGAGATGAGTTTTTGCAAGCTTACAATCGAAGTTAAGAGTACGACTCGAAGAGATAAGATTAGCGGCGCAATAGCCTATTTTGTAGGTTAAGGTGAAGGTTCAAACCTAAAAAATCATAAATTTGTGGTGTCTTTATGAAATATTTATCTTTATAAACTGACCCCCTCATCTTACAATTAGTATCTGATAGGTTATGATGCTCTAATTATGATCGAACTAACATCCGCAGCCATCAAAGAAATAAAACGAATGCAAAATAGTCGTCAACAACCTGATAGTTACTTCCGTTTAGGAGTTAAACCAGGGGGTTGTGATGGACTGTACTATACCTTTGACTTATGTGAGACAAAAGAAAACAGCGATCGCCTCCACACCATTGAAGACATTTCCCTCCTCATCGATGAACAAAGTTTAAACTATTTATCAGACCTACGTTTAGACTACGCAGAAGACTTGATGGGAGGAGGGTTTCGCTTCCATAATCCCATCATTATCACTTCCTGTCGGTGCGGTTTATCCTTCACCATTGAAAAAACTTAAAGCCTGTGATTTTTTGCGCTCCCCTGGGAAATGTTATGATAGCTTGGTCACCGAACACTAAATCGATGAAGGTATTGGAGAAATGTGGTTACAAGCTAGAGGGCATCTTGAGGGCAGAAGTGCATAAAGACGGCGCATTCTATGACATTCATCACTACGCAAGAAATTGCTTTTAGGAGTAGGATTAACAAAGCTGGGCTTAACAAGTAATAAGTTTTTAGAAGAAAAAGGCTGAATCATAGCAATCTCAATCATGAAGTAATATCAATTTTTGTTAAAACGTATTGACTTATGGCTAGTTATTGCTGTGATTTGAGAAAAATCTTTTAAAATTAAAGCTGAGTCGGAGAAAAAAATCATGAAAGAGAGACAATTATTTACTAACTATCTTAAAAATCAACGAAATTTTCAAGGGGTCAGTCTACATCAAGCTAACTTAGAAGGATTTAATTTACAAAGGATTAATCTCACTCGTGCGGACTTAAGTGGAGCTAACTTAAAAGAGACGGATTTAAGTGGTGCTTGTTTAGCTCAAGCGAATTTAACCGATGTAGACCTAACTAAAGCTCATTTAGTAGGAGCTAACCTAACAGAAATTAACCTGATTGGTGCTGACTTAACCGGCGCAGATTTAACCGGGGTCGATTTAACCAAAGCTGATTTACGCTGTGCTAATTTACGTCATACCAATCTAAATAAAGCCAAACTGCAAGAGGTTAATTTAGATGGGGCAGATTTAAGCGGGGCTCTGCTTTGCGGTGCTACTATTATTAACACTGATTTAAGTGTGGCTGACACCCAAGGAATGTCCTTAGACAACACCGAACAATGTGAATTAGAGGAACCTTTATCAGCTACCTCAGCGAATTGGGTTAGTTGGGCTGGTTAAACTAACATCTTTCCCCTTCAAACTTATCTCGCTTCGCGAGGGAGGCAGAGAGCAGAGGGCAGGAGGCAGAAGGTTGAGTAGCCCTATTGCCTCCCCTTGCATTTGGGTATCGTGACATACTTCTGCCTAAAGGCGAGAAGCTTCCTGGGCTGAACGTGCCATTACTGGTCTTATTTATTCATGTCTCCCAAGGCGTGAATTTCGGGATGCCCTCCCGTATGGTTTCATGTTAACAGTTTGCGCCCCCTCACGGCGGGGTTTTAGACCCCTAATTTCTCGATAAACTATAAGACCCCCGCTAAAACGGAGTTTAGCGGATACGAATTGCTGGCGGGTTAGAATCTCCCTGCAATCGATCCTTCTGCCCTGGAGCCTCCTGCCTCCTTCAAGTTGAACTTAAGATTGACACAGCATAGTAGATATTGGTATAATGGCAATTTGTCAGCGATTTTAGAAAATCGAGGGTTCTGACGAGCTTGTTATATGTGAAATTATGCCAACTATTCAACAATTAATCCGGAGTGAACGCTCCAAAGCTAAAAAGAAAACCAAGTCACCTGCCCTAAAGCAGTGTCCTCAACGCCGAGGTGTATGCACTAGAGTATATACCACCACCCCAAAAAAGCCTAACTCCGCTTTAAGAAAAGTGGCGCGGGTTCGTCTAACATCAGGTTTTGAAGTCACCGCCTATATCCCTGGGATCGGCCATAACTTACAAGAACACTCTGTGGTTTTAATTCGTGGAGGACGGGTAAAAGATTTACCTGGAGTGCGTTATCATATTATTCGGGGAACCCTAGATGCTCAAGGGGTAAAAGACCGTAAGCAAGGTCGTTCTAAGTATGGAACCAAACGGCCAAAAGAGTAAAATAAGCACTTGAAATCAGCCATACCGAACCTTGAAAATGACAAACGACCTTTAAGGTTGTTTGATAAAGAAAATTGTAATGTCAACTTAGTTCAAAGGAACAAACTACCATGTCTCGCCGAGGAAACATTAAAAGAAAGCCCGTTCCCCCCGATCCCATTTATAATAGTTGTCTATTAAACATGACCATCCGTCGCGTCATGAAAAGCGGTAAAAAATCTCTGGCTGCAGGTATTGTTTATGATGCCATGAATATGATTAAAGAGAGAACCGGAGAAGAACCCTTAGACGTATTTGAAAAAGCCATTAAAAACTTAACCCCCCTAGTAGAAGTAAAAGCAAGACGGGTAGGTGGGGCAACCTATCAAGTTCCCATGGAAGTCCGTCCCGCAAGGGGAACCACCTTGGCATTACGCTGGTTAATTCGTTATTCTCGCATCAGAGGTGGTCGTACCATGGCCAGTAAACTTGCCAACGAAATCATGGATGCAGCCAACGAAACTGGGGCAGCCATGAAGAAACGGGATGAAACCCACCGTATGGCGGACGCAAACAAAGCCTTTGCTCACTACCGTTACTAAAGATCGGGTTTTGATCTCACTAATTCTTACCAATCATCCTAGATTCTTACTCATCTAAGGTAAATTTTTCCAAAGAAAAGTATAGAATTGTGAATAGTGTAAACTTATAGACGGCCTCAAGGCAGAAACATAGCCAGGCAAAGCATAAGGAGGTAGCTGTGGCACGGAATATCCCCCTAGAGAGGGTGCGGAACATTGGCATTGCTGCCCACATTGACGCGGGCAAAACAACGACCACAGAACGCATTCTCTTCTACACTGGAATCGCATACAAACTCGGTGAAGTCCATGAAGGAACAGCCACAATGGACTGGATGGCCCAAGAACAAGAACGGGGCATCACCATTACAGCAGCAGCCATTAGTACCAATTGGCTCGATCACCGTATCAACATCATCGACACCCCAGGTCACGTAGACTTCACCATCGAAGTTGAACGGTCTATGCGCGTGTTAGACGGTGTGGTAGCTGTGTTTTGTTCCGTCGGTGGAGTTCAGCCCCAGTCAGAAACGGTATGGCGACAGGCCAACCGTTATGAAGTACCTCGTATTGCCTTTGTCAACAAAATGGATCGCACCGGGGCTAATTTTTTCAAAGTTTACCAACAAATCTGCGATCGCCTTAAAGCCAATGCGGTTCCCATCCAGATACCAGTCGGCACAGAAAGCGAATTTCGTGGCATTGTAGATTTAGTGAGGATGCGAGCAAAAATTTATCAAGATGATTTAGGCAAAAACATCGAAGATACAGAAATTCCGCCCGAATACGTAGAACAGGCACAAGAATACCGCGCTAAGCTCATTGAAGCCGTAGCAGAAATCGATGAAACCCTCTTAGAGAAATATCTCGAAGGGGAACAACTCACTGAAGAAGAAATTAAGCAGGGGTTAAGAAAAGGAACCTTAAACCGTTCCATTATCCCCATGTTGTGTGGTTCTGCCTTCAAAAATAAAGGGGTACAACTATTGCTAGATGCAGTGGTTGACTACTTACCCTCTCCCCTAGATGTTCCCCCCATCACAGGGTTATTAAAAGACGGCACAGAAGATAGTCGCAAAGCAGATGATGATGAACCATTTTCTGCATTAGCCTTTAAAATAGCCTCCGATCCCTATGGTCGTTTAACCTTTATGCGAGTGTATTCTGGGGTCTTAGAGAAGGGTAACTACGTTTACAACGCGACAAAAGAGCAAAAAGAGCGAATTTCCCGCTTAATTGTGCTTAAATCTAATGATCGCATCGAAGTAGACGAACTAAGGGCTGGAGACCTAGGGGCAGCCATCGGTTTAAGAAATACCATTACAGGAGATACGTTGTGTGACGATAAACATCCCATTCTCCTAGAATCTCTGTATATTCCAGAACCCGTCATCTCCGTGGCTGTCGAACCTAAGACCAAGCAAGACATGGAAAAACTGTCCAAAGCCTTGCAAGCCTTATCCGACGAAGATCCCACCTTCAAAGTTAGTGTTGATCCCGAAACCAACCAAACCGTAATTGCAGGGATGGGGGAACTGCACCTAGAAATTTTGGTGGATCGGATGTTGCGTGAATATAAAGTGGAAGCAAGCGTTGGTCAACCCCAAGTTGCTTATCGTGAAACCATCCGTAAACCGAGCGAAGCGGAAGGAAAATATATTCGTCAAAGCGGTGGAAAAGGTCAATATGGTCACGTGGTGATTGAACTAGAACCAGCCAAAGCAGGTAGTGGCTTTGAATTCATCTCCAAAATCGTTGGAGGAACCATTCCTAAAGAGTTTATTTCGCCAGCGGAACAAGGAATGAAAGAAGCCTGTAACTCAGGCATTATTGCCGGTTATCCCCTCATTGATGTTAAAGTCACCTTAGTGGATGGTTCTTTCCATGACGTTGACTCTTCAGAAATGGCTTTTAAAATTGCCGGTTCGATGGCCATTCGCGACGCAGTAAAAAAAGCCTCTCCCGTTCTCCTCGAACCCATGATGGAGGTTGAAGTAGAAGTCCCAGAAGACTTCTTGGGGGATGTGATCGGGGATCTCAACGCCCGTCGGGGGAACATTGAGGGGATGAATAGCGAAGACGGACTTGCCAAGATTTCTGCTAACGTCCCACTAGCAGAAATGTTTGGTTACGCGACCGATATTCGGTCAAAAACCCAAGGACGGGGGATCTTCTCGATGGAATTTAGCCATTATGCAGAAGTTCCTCAAAACGTCGCCGAAGCGATCGTCCTAAAAAACACAGGGAACGCCTACATCTATGACAGTGAATGATTAATTATTTAGGAACCAGTGCATAGTTAACCATTGATAGTGGATAATAGACTATGGGTCACTGGTGACGAAAAAACATCACTGCTTAGAATAAAGAAGACAAAAAAAGGAACAATTAATTCATGGCACGCGCAAAATTTGAACGGACTAAACCCCACGTTAACATCGGCACTGTCGGTCACGTTGACCATGGTAAAACAACCTTGACGGCTGCTATTACCATGACATTAGCGGCGGCAGGTAAAGCAAAAGCCCGTAACTACGAAGATATTGATGCAGCCCCTGAAGAAAAAGCACGGGGTATTACCATCAACACCGCTCACGTTGAATATGAAACCGATAACCGTCACTACGCTCACGTTGACTGTCCGGGTCACGCTGACTATGTGAAAAATATGATTACTGGGGCTGCACAAATGGATGGAGGTATCTTAGTGGTATCCGCAGCCGACGGACCTATGCCCCAAACCCGTGAACATATCCTCTTAGCCAAACAGGTTGGGGTTCCTAGTCTGGTTGTCTTCTTGAATAAAGAAGACCAAGTAGATGATGAAGAACTATTAGAACTGGTGGAACTCGAAGTGCGCGAACTACTCAGTGAGTATGATTTTCCTGGAGATGATATTCCCATCGTCACGGGTTCTGCTTTAATGGCAGTAGAAGCCCTGAAGGAAAATCCTAATTTAGGAGCAGGAGATAATGAGTGGACTGATAAAATCCTCAAGCTGATGGAAGAAGTAGATGCTTATATTCCTGAACCCGAACGGGAAATAGATAAACCCTTCTTGATGGCAGTTGAAGACGTATTCTCTATCTCTGGTCGGGGAACTGTTGCAACCGGACGGATTGAACGGGGTAAGGTTAAAGTCGGTGAAACCATTGAAATTATAGGTATCAGAGACACCCAAACCACCACCGTTACTGGAGTAGAAATGTTCCAGAAAACCCTCGATGAAGGGATGGCTGGGGATAACGTTGGTTTGCTCCTACGGGGGGTTAAAAAAGATGACATTGAACGGGGAATGGTTATTGCTAAACCTGGTTCAATTACCCCTCATACCCAGTTTGAAGGAGAAGTTTATGTTTTAACCAAAGAAGAAGGCGGTCGTCACACTCCCTTCTTCAAAAACTATCGTCCCCAGTTCTATGTAAGGACTACTGATGTAACTGGAATTATCCAAGACTACACTGCCGATGATGGTAGCGCAGTAGAAATGGTTATGCCTGGCGATCGTATTAAAATGACTGTAGAGTTAATCAATCCCATCGCCATTGAACAAGGAATGCGTTTTGCTATCCGTGAAGGTGGCCGTACCATCGGTGCCGGTGTTGTTTCTAAGATTCTTAAGTAGGACAACCAAACAATGAACAAGTGACCAGTTAAGGTAAATTTAACTGGTCACTTCATTTTCCCATCTATTGACGTAAATTTCTGAACCTTGACAATTAAACATTATGGCTACTCTAGCACAACAAAAAATCCGCATCCGTTTAAAAGCTTTTGACCGTCGTTTATTAGACACCTCCTGTGAAAAAATTGTCGATACGGCCAACCGTACCGACGCAACGGCCATCGGACCCATTCCTCTACCCACAAAAAGACGTATTTATTGCGTTCTGCGATCGCCCCACGTGGATAAAGACTCACGAGAACACTTTGAAACCAGAACCCATAGACGAATTATTGATATTTATCAACCCTCTTCTAAAACCATTGATGCTTTGATGAAACTCGATCTCCCTGCCGGGGTTGAAATCGAAGTTAAATTGTAATTTAAGTCAGGGTCAATCATGGTTGACCCTTTTTTTGAAGCTACTATTTATTGTCGATTTTGACCCCACTCCATTCTAGCATTTGTTTTTTGCATAAAGAGGAATTGATAGATATTAAATCAGAATTATTTTGTAAATAATTTTTGATACTATTACAACCTCTTCCTATTAATTTTTCAAATGATTCAATTGATAATTGTATATTACCTTTTTGATCGATAAAAGTAACTAATAAATTTCCATCTGATGAAAAGCTAAGGGTTTCAATAGCATGGTAATAAACTCGCCACATTGCTATCTTGTCATTTTGTTTTAAGTCCCAAATTCTTATATAACCAGCATCATCTCCAGCAATAATTTTTTGGTTATCGGGACTAAATATTATTGCTGTAATTTTGTTTTGATCACTGGTATATTGTCGGGTATTTTGACTCTCTTCTTCATAAACTTGAAAAATCGCACTATATCGTCCTTGTTGTTTTTTGTCCAAGTCCTTCCAAACACGAATTGTCTTATCTTCTCCTGCACTAACTAATAGTTGAGAGTTTGGACTAAAGTTTATCGCTAAGACTTTTTCAATATGATCTTGAAAAGTATTTAATGCTTTACCATTCACATCTGTTACCTGAATTCTATCATCTTTGTCAACAAAAGCACGTAACTTATTATCAGGACTAAAAATACCCTGATTATTTTTAAGTTCGTACTTGGAAAAAGAAGCAATATTTTGATTATCTAATGGTTGAGTCGGCAAATTCCATAAACGAGTTGTCCCATCATCTCCTGAACTAACTAACTGTTGAGAATCAGCCGTAAATTTAACGCTGCGAACGGGTCCACTATGTCCCTCAAATTGTGCTAATTTCTCACCTTTTAAATTCCATATTCGTATACTTCCATCTTCTGCTCCACTAGCAATGTTTTGACCATTGGGACTAAAAGCAACATTCCAGATAGTATCTTTATGAGCTTGCCATACTTTGCCAACCTTTTGATATTCAGAAGTCCATAAACCATTTTCTGATGTCCAAAGAGCGATGTAACCATCATCACCAGCAGCAACAATATGCTTTCCATTGGGACTAAAAAAAGCACTCCAAGCTGGAAATTTATTGGTTGTAGTTGAGTCTTTTTTAGGGACTAACAACGTTAATAAGGGTTGGGGTTGATCGGATTGTTTAATATTGTTTATATCCCAAATTTTAATCTGTTTATCCATACCAGTAGTAACAATAATATCTTGAGTATTATTGGGATAAAAATCAATGGTTTTGGCAAAATTAACAGGGGGTTTATTATAATCTGCTTTCCAGAATGCGAGTCGGTTTCCTTGTAAATCCCATAAACCAATGTATCCGTCGCCTCCTTCTCCTTCAACAATGGCTAATTTGTTTCCATCTGAACTAAAACTGACATAGCGTACATAACCTTGATCGTAACCTTTATAAGCCTCAATTGCTTGATGCTTTGGTGTTTGTTTTAACTGAATATCTGGTAATTTCTGAATTTCATCTAAGTTCCAAAGGCGAACAATTCCATCTTCACCGGAACTAGCTAATAAGTTAGTTGTTGGACTAAACGTTACATTCCAAATTCGTTGACTCGGTTGATTATTGGATGATTGTACCTTCCATGATTTTAGAAGTTTTCCTTGTAAATCCCAAAGTTTTATCGTGCCATCTTCTCCTGCACTGGCAATAATTTGCTCATTATAATGATCAGGACTAACAACACTCCGCACAATAACACTGCTATCTCCTATCATGCGATTGGTTTCTTTAACACGATAAACAGACCATTGTAAGGTGTCTTGAATCTGTTCTTGGATGGTATCCGTTGACCTCAATAACTTAAATAAAGGAAATTTGACCAGTGGATGTTGCAAAGCTTCTCCTGCTTGTAAACTCTCAATCATGCCATCCAATGAATGGTTTAAGCGTAAACTATTTTTAGCAGAATTTCGAGAGGCGATCGCTCCCTCAATTAACGTATTTCTCTGTCCAATTAAAGAAAAGATTAAACCTGCACTTAAACCTAGTATCACTATAATGGCAACAGTCCAATTTCGACGCATATTAAAGGTTTTGCGTCGGATGCTACGACCAACAAACTCCGCTTCTACCAAATTAAACCAATTATCATCAGATTTTGCTACCTTTTTCAACAAATCAAGGCGAGGGTTACTATGCCAAAGAAACCTTGGTTGTTGTTGACTATCCCAGTCCATCGCAGCAGGAGTTAACCGTCGTTGCAAAATTAACGTTTCTTCCTCCTCTTTCTTCCAAGTCAGTAGCTTCTCCCAACCTGTCACCAACGCATCATG
>JASJDW010000159.1 GCA_030064955.1 Crocosphaera sp. | reverse complement strand
CGAACATCATCAATAGCATGATTGAGTTGAGCAATTTTATCTTCTAGGCGATGACGGGCCATTTCGATGCTTTCTTCAGCACTCAATTTTTCTCGTTTATCCGATTGAAATAATGAGGATTTATTTTCTTCTTCATTATTATCAAGACGAGACGCAACCACTGCTCCGACGATTCCCCCAACAATGCCACCGACAATTGTTCCCGTTAAAAATCCGCTTGTAAATCCATCCCGTTGACTCATAAGAATTGACCTAAATCATTAATTATTAGTAATTTTTTTGAGGATTAATGTTAGTTAAAGACTAGGTTCCAAAAGCGCGATCGCCGGCATCCCCCAAACCAGGAACAATGTAACCTTGTTCATTAATCCCTTCATCAATAATAGCGGTATAGATGTTCAAACTCGAGTAATGTGTATTTAATTGTTGCAAAGCAGGGGGGGCAGCCACAACAGAAATAATACGGATTAAACTAATATCCGCTCCTCGTTGGGCAATTTCCTTCATAGCCGTCATAATTGATCCCCCAGTGGCTAACATGGGTTCTAAAATAATAATCTGGGTATTGGGGGCAAATTTTTCGGGTAACTTATTCAGATAACAGCTATTTTCTAAGGTTTCCTCATCTCGTACTAAGCCGAGGTGATAAATAGAAGCTAAGGGTAGTAAAGTTTGCGCCCCGTCTAATAGGGAAAGTCCAGCCCGTAAAATAGGAATAATGACAATAGGCACTTCAGGGTTAATAAGAGTCGCCTGACAAGGGGCTAGAGGGCTGCTTATGGTGGTTTCTAGGGTAGGGAACCAGTAACGGGTTGCTTCGTAGGTTAACCACCGCCCTAACTCACTCATCGCGGTTTTAAATAACACCCCTGGCGTATTGACATCACGGGCGACTCCTAACCAATGTTTAATGAGGGGATGATCGGGAACGTAAACTCGAAGTTGAGAGGGCATGATTTTAGGTAGATAGGATGAGAAAAGTAGGGAGTAGGAAGTAACAGAGGTAGAAGGAGAAAAATATCCATTCAATCTCTAGTAACTTTTGACAATTGGTATTCAGTGGTTATTTTTAGTTTATCTTGAAATGTCGGATTGAAGACCTCGGTTTTATCAAGGTTCTAATCTCGAACTCTACCCGATCGCTTGAAAACTGTTATTAGCGGTTCAAATATTGTTACACTTAGTTAAAGAATCAAAAAATGTTAACTAGCTATATAAAATTATGGATCGCGTTGGGGTCTTATTACTAAATTTAGGGGGTCCAGAACAATTACAAGATGTTCGCCCTTTCCTGTTTAATCTATTTTCTGATCCAGAAATTATCCGACTACCTTTCCCTTGGCTACAAAAACCCTTGGCTTGGTTCATCTCTAGTCTTAGAACCAATACATCCCAAGAAAATTACCGCCAAATTGGGGGAGGTTCACCCCTGAGAAAGATTACAGAAGCCCAAGGAGAAGCCCTCGAACAGCGATTGGCCGAAGTAGGTCAAGAAGCTAGTATTTACATTGGAATGCGCTATTGGTATCCTTTCACCGAAGAAGCCATTGCCCGCATTAAACGCGATCGCCTCCGCAAATTAGTGATTCTTCCCCTCTACCCTCAATTTTCTATCAGTACCAGTGGCTCAAGTTTTCGGGTACTTGAAGAAATGTGGGAAGCGGATCCCATGTTAAGACAGATCGAATATACGTTAGTCCCTTCTTGGTACGATCATCCTCTTTATTTAAAAGCAATGGCTGATCTTATTGCCCAAGAATTGGATAAATGTCCTAACCCTGAGCAAATTCATATCTTTTTCAGCGCCCACGGGGTTCCTCAAAGCTACGTCGAGGAAGCGGGTGATCCCTATCAAGCTGAAATTGAAGCTTGTACCCGTTTAATCATCAAAACCCTCAACCGACCCAATGCTTATACGCTGGCTTATCAAAGTCGAGTTGGCCCTGTGGAATGGTTAAAACCCTACACAGAGGACGCATTACAAGAACTTGGGGAACAAGGGGTTAAAGATTTATTAGTAGTTCCTATTAGTTTTGTCTCAGAACATATCGAAACCCTACAAGAAATTGATATTGAATACCGTGAAGTTGCTGAAGAAGCGGGAATTACCAATTTTCTGAGGGTTCCTGCCTTAAATACTCATCCTCTTTTTATTGACGCATTAACGGACTTGGTTACCCATTCTCTTCAAGAACCCCCCGTAACTTTTGACTCTGTTACCCATCCTAAAGAAAACATGAAAATGTATCCTCAAGAACGTTGGCAGTGGGGAATGACAACTGCTGCTGAGGTTTGGAATGGAAGATTAGCAATGATCGGGTTTATTGGATTATTAATTGAGTTGATTACCGGTCATGGACCTCTACACTATGTGGGTCTATTATAGTTTTTGAGTGATCCAGTTTATGAGGGTTTGCCCTAACTGGGGATCATCAGGAGAAAAAATAGATAATCCTGATGGTTCCTGTTTCGTTATAATCGCAATGATTCCCTTAAATTTAGCTAAACTCTTTAAAAGATGGGACGATAAACTAGAATTACCTTCATCATAGAACAGTAAAATCAAAGGGTTTTTAGTCGATTTTTTTTGTAATAGATGCCAATAAAGACGAAGTTTAGAGAGGGTTTCTGGTAAACCATGTTCAAACGCTGAACAATCTTGTTCTAACATTTGATCATAAATATCGATAGCAGGATTATCTGGATCGATAAAGCGACGACTCTCGATCCAAATGACATGAGTAGACTCTAAGTCAGCATTGTTTTTTAGTTGGTGTTGTAACTTCTCAAGAAAAGTGAGGGTTTTTGTTGTCTCAGATTTAGAAGTTTGAGAAGATAATGAAAGTTTCCTTGGTAAACTGCGTTGATGCCAAGCTTCGGTAAAGGTTTGATAAGATAAATGTTGGGCGCAATGCCACATCACTTGATAACAAGGTGAATAGTCTGATGACGATCTCTCAAGAAGATGATCTCGTAGTTGACTAACCACTTGAGGCATTTGTTTTGCTGACAAAATAGTAATTAATCCTTCGGCAATTTGTTTTCCTAAGTCTTGTTGTTGAATGGTTGGTAAAACTTTGAGAAAAGTAGCGATCGCCTCTTTATTTCCCACGGCAATTTTACTTAAACTTTTAGCGGCACAACGACAACTTTCCACATGAGAACTGGTTTCTAACAGTCGAATTAATGTGGCGATCGCAGCAGGATTTCCTCCTCCAATTTCCCCTAAACTTTCAGCAGCTAAACTACGAATGTCAGGATCATTAGTGGATTGAATTAGATTAACCAAGACCCGTAATGCTTCTAAATTGTCTGGATCAATTTTCCCTAAACTAACAGCAACTTGACGTAGGACAAACTCATCTGTTGATAGTTGTAAAATTTTAGTTAAAGCATTGATAGAGGTGGTATTACCTGGATCAATTTTTCCTAAGTTTTCTGCAATCTCTCGATAAATTTCTTCATCCTCTACTTCTTCCATCAATTGCATGGATACTTTAACAATCATGGGATTACTTCGATCAATTTTTCCTAAACTGTCTAACGCTTCTTTTTGAATTAATAAAGGTTCATCTCCATTAATTAATTTTTCTAAAATAGCGATCGCCTCTTGATTTCCTAAGGCAATTTTTCCTAAACTACTAATCGCAATCCAACGAAGATAAATATCATTATTTTCTTCAAGTAGATGAACTAAAGCAGCGATCGCTTGAGGATTTCCTGGACAAATTTCTCCCAAACTATAAACCGCTTCTTGACGAAGACTTTGAGAGCTTGCTGTCTCCATTAATTTAATTAAACCAGCGATAGCGGTAGGATTTCCTGGGTCAATTTTTTCTAAACTTTCTGCGGCTTGTCGTCTGGTGGTTGCGTCTTTTGTTGTGCGAATTAACTGGACTAAAATAGCAATGGCTGTTGCATTGCCTTGACCTACAATTTCTAAACATTGAAAGATTCGTCGTCTTAAATTAGCAGTCGGTTGATGATGTAATAAACGAACTAAGGCTTTAACCCCCTGTCCCTGTCCTTTAGCGATTTTTTCTAATCCTAAAAAAGCTTTTTGATAATCTTGTTCACTGTTAGCGGTTTCTAACCTTTCAACAATAAAATTGATAGCTGTAACATTTCCTGGATCAATGGTTCCCAAGGTTTGGGCCAGTTGCCAACCCCTAGTTTTATCTTCGCTGTTTTGCAGACATTGAGTTAAAACACCGATAACTTCTCTATTTCCTTTGGCCAATCGTTCTAAATAGTCTAATCCTTGTTGTTGCTGTGACGGTTGTGAATTATTTTGAATCAGGTTAATTAAATGAGTGATCACCAAAGGCCGATAAAGAAAATTAATCGCTTCTCTAGCTGCTAGACTACGTAAGTTTGAGCAATCCTTATCTGCCCATGCCCATACAAACAATTGTTCTATGATCTCTGTTCCTAAAGAACAATCAGGAAATTCTGACAAGGCGATGGCTGCGGTTAAATAAGCCCTAAAACCATAAAAATTGTCCTGACCACATTCATCTTTAAAACTAACTAAGGCTTTTATCAGGGTTTCTTTTTCTTCTGAAGCAATGTCCTCTCTTCCTAACCAAAACAACAAAATCTGCTGCCATTGGTCGCTAAACATCTCTAAAGCTGTTGTCTGTTTTGCCAAAAAATAGTGCCAACTCTCAATTCCTAAAGCAGCAAAATAATCTTCAAAGGTTTGATCTTCAAATCGATATTGATTCTGTTTTTCTTGTTGAGTTACCATTCCTACGGGTCTTAACCAATGGAGTTGCAAACTCACAAAAAGTAACGACGAACGATCCTCAATCATCTCATGAGAAATAGGCACAGAAGCGTCTACTGTTTGCCGATGATTAAATGCTAAGTGAGTTAAAAATTGATGTAACGGTTGCTGTTCTCTGGAGGTAATGGAACTGTTTTCTACCTGCCATTGATAAAATTCATCCACTAAACGTTGATAAAGTGTGGCGGATGTTTGGGGTAACGTTTGAGGATTTTTCTGCCAAAAACGACAAAATAAGGATAAACGCAGGGGATTTTTTAGCCATGTTTGCAGATGTTGATTCTGGGGTTGGCTTAACAAAGTGGATAATTTTTCTCCTAAATTTTCTTTTACCTCTAAATTGTTTCTTTGGGATGAATAAGGACATAACCATTGTTGAGCAAATTGTTGGATTTCGCTTTGACCTGATAGGGATTGAGTTTGATAGATATCAAATTGAACTAAAGCTTGGGGTTGCATTTTCCAGCTAACTGTTTGGCAGGTAAGAATTAGATGGGAATTGCCTAGGGGTTCTTGTTGTTGTATTAAGAAGGCAAGAGGCGAACCAGTCCCATGATTGATAGATTTAGGGAATAAGTAATCAATGCCATCCCCCAATAACCAAATTCTGCCACTCTGTAATAATGCTTTAAAGGATGCTTGCCAAAATTCTTGAGACAGTTGCTGCTGTATCCCATAATGTTTGGAGCATTGCGTTAGCCATTTATGGGTTAAATAATCTTTGAGGGTAAGGGTTGTCAATTGTTCAGGAGACACCCAAATAGGAATATAGTCTGTTTTGTCTAACATCCAATGGGCTAAGGTTTGTAAACAAAGACTTTTTCCTGTTCCTGATTCCCCAATAATGGCAATGTTACGTCTGTCTGTTTGCTCTGTATCTAAATTGCAGATTTGTTTAAATAATGATTCTTTTTCATAGTTATTTAATCCCTCAGATAAGACACATTTGAATGGGGATGATTTGATTTGAAGGTGTTTTGAATAACGGTTGCTACGATTAGCACTTTGAATACAGTCCAGACAAATAAGTAAGTCCTTTCTATCTTTTCCCCTGTCATCAGGTAGGGTACTCATGGGATTGATAGGTAAGGAGTATTTCAGCATAATACGACCGACTTTGTTCCAGTCAATGCTGAAATGAGAGGATTTCTTTTCAGTAGCGGGTAAGTTAGTTTGGGACATTATTGTCGCCTACTTTTACTATAATTTTACTCTCTTATGGCGAGTTTTTGATATAGTCAAAATAATAATTTTTGCTTATTTCTAGTCAAAGCTAAAGTAACCCTATTTTATTAAGAACTACGATATACAAGTGTTTGGCTTCCTATAGTCACACGGTATTAACACCCTACGTAATTAACAAATAGGGCGTTAATATAGTATTTCCTGGACTCATGAGGTACAGCTAATATGAAATCCTGTTGAATACCATACGTTAAGATAAGGTGAGCAGAGGAGGCAGGGGAAGATTGATTTACAGTAGGAATTTTAACGTTGAGTGATTAAGCGGGTTTCATATAATATTCAACCTCTGAACTCCCGAACTCCTAAATCCTAAAACTAGAAGAGTTGTTACCTCACAAGTATGGAAACTGCTATATTATACTTTTTTATTATTAATTAACATAATTCTTTATTCATATCCCTCTTAAGCACTTCTAGTCCTTTTTTAACACGACGAGAAACTGTAACGACACTAATACCTAATTGTTCCGCTGTTTCTTTTTGGGTTAAGTCTTTGAGAAAAACAAACTCGAGAATATCTCTAGTTTTTTCTTCTAATTGTTCTAATGCTTGTTGGAGACGAATTTGATCTTCTTGTGCTAATTGAAAACTGCGATAATTAGCATCAGGAACTAAGTCCCCTAAACTGGTTTGTCCTTCTCCATTGTTATTGATTTTAACGTCTAAACTAACTGGTTCTCTATTTTGGAATGCTAGTTTAATTTCTTGCCATTCTTTTAAGGAAATTTCTAAGACTTGAGCAATTTCTGAATCCGTGGGTTGACGGTTAAATTTTTCTCTAAATTCTTGGCGCACATTCATGGATTGTCTTCCCAATTCTAGCCAGCGTCTGGGAATACGAACTGTATATTTTTTATCCCGTAAATAATGTTGAATTTCCCCTCGAATATAAGGAATTGCGAAGGAACTGAAGGCGTGACCTTTTTCGATACTAAACCGTTCAATGGCACGAATTAAGCCTAAACTACCCACTTGAACTAAGTCTTCGTAACTTTCTGGACATTGATTTACCCAATGATGTGCTTCTTTGCGGACTAAACCAAAATTCAATTCTAAAATTTTATTTCTGAGTTTAGTTTTTTGTGTTTTTTGGTACTCTTGAAACAACTTAAGGGTTTCGAGTTTGACGTTTTCTTTTGTAGGGCTATACATAGCAAATATGCACCGTTTTACTGTTGTTGGCAACCAATTGACTATCTTTAGCCTAAAATGAAGGGTATGTTGCTCACAACGAGGTTTATACTATTTTTGAAAAGCCTCTCCAACTCAATCCTACTGAATTATACGGAGAAAAATAAGAAAATACTTAAAGGTTTTTCCCTGAAATCCACTTTTTGCTGGACTTCTCAGATTATTAAGTTATTTTACTAAAACGCCTTAACCTAAGGATAACAAATGATATTGGATTCCTGTTTCAAAGATTCTAACCCCACCCCCTTCAGCCACAGTTTGCCTTAAGGCAGTAGGATGAGTAACGGCAACACCAGCTAAATAATTGATGCCAAAATCAGAAAATTCTCCTAACCAGGGAAGTGTCGGTCCCATTAGTACCACTGTAGCATCCTTTGACAATTCCACCAGACGGGGAAAGGTTTTGTTAGGAATAGAGGTGGCGGTTAAAAATACCCAGTCAGACTCAGGAAGTAAATATTCTGAGGCGGTTGCGGGAAAGTCTCCGGGAGTGGGGTTGAGTTCAATGACATTGATGTTTATGGTTTTTTCATACTGTTTTAACCCTGGATAGCGACCAATGACTGAAACTTGTTTTCCTTGGAGTTGGGGAAGAAAATACTCAAACACGGATAAATTGGCTGATGTGGCGACGGGAAGAGCGATCGCTTGTTGAAGTAAGGGGGAATTATGGTTAACGATAGCATTGATCCCAGCCATAGCAACTGTTGCTTGATAAGCATCCCACGATCGCAACCATGAGGATAATGCTTGGACGGGTTTATTGACTAAGGTTCCTGACCAAGATAGGGTACGGGTAGGAATAGCAGGACTCATACACAAGCCTATCCCTTCCGCTTTACACAGTGTCCAAGTTAAGCCAATAATAATCTCTTCAATAGGGGTATTTTTTTGGCCATAATCTATCAATAAGTCGTAAATTTCTTTTGGGTTGATCATGAATGTATAATTAATAATTTTTGCGGAGGTAATGCTTTTTTGTCCACGTCCCCTAATTGTCTCTAGGGGACTCATCTTTATTATCGGTGAACAATCAATCATTAAGCTTTGCGAAATATAAACTGACCATTACATATTTCGACTAGCTTAATGCCTTTTCTTTTTCTGAACTCATCGACCGCTTGTTTTACACCACCTTTCCACCAACCACCACTGCCATAGTCATCTCCAGTTATGAAACCTCCCGATTTGGTTTTCTTGAAGGATAATTCTAAGTCCTTCAAGACATACTCATATAAATGGTTCCCATCAATATATATCCAGTCAAAGTATTCATCTGGAAACTGCTCAAGAATATCAGTGGAATAACCTCGGTGAACTGTTACCTGTCCAGCTTGTATTTCCTGGGAAAACCTATCGCAAACTCCTGAGTAACGTTCATCCATAGTTTTTTGCCCCTCTTTAGCCTGACCCCCGTACCACGCCTCTGCGTATGTGTCCGAAGTCTGATACTCCCAAGGATCAATCAAATGTAGTTCTTTGGGGGCAATTGAGTTGATAATTTTCTGAGAAAAATTACCGGTATGAACTCCTATCTCAGCACCTACTGATTGTTTAGGTAGCATTTCTACAAGAAAACTGCGTCCACCTGGGATAGATTTCGTAATTATAATCAGCCCTAATGCCTGAGCTAACTTTTTACTTCCGGGGATTTGTTTGATCAAATTCTTCAAGTTCATAATTCATTTTAAAATATTGACAATCAAGCTAAATTATATGAAAGAAAAGATACTACGATCAAACAGATTAGAGACTGTTCCTAAAGAAATAATAACAACGAATTTTGTAGGGTGGGCAAGGTTTCCAAGGATGAAGTTAGTTTAGATAAGTCTTTAACTTGCCCACCCTACCGTCTTAAGATTCTATTT
>JASJDW010000158.1 GCA_030064955.1 Crocosphaera sp. | reverse complement strand
GGGATGGATTTCTCTAAACAAAAGTCTAGGAAAGATACAGTTCTCAAATATGTGGATGATGGTGATTAAAAAATCAGCACTTTCTTTTGGTGTTACTGGTGGAACAAGTTTTTATCAAGCTAATTTGACTAATGCTGATTTTACTGAAGCAATCTTAAAAAATACAAACTTTAGAAAAGCTAATTTAACACGAACTTGTTGGAAAAATGCTCATAAAATTGATCTAGCTGATCCAGGTGAAACTATTTTAGCTGATGCCGATGTTAGAAAGTTAATGGTAACAGGCTGTGGTTATGACAAATCCTATCTTGGTGTTAAATTAAGAGGTGCAAACTTAGAGGGAGCTAACCTTGAATATGCTGATTTCAAACTTGCTGATTTAAGTAAAGCAAGTTTAAAGGATGCAAATTTAGAATATGCTAATTTAACAGAAGTCAATGCCATTGAAACAGACTTTACAAGAGCGAGTATGACAGGTGTTTGTATAGAAGCATGGAATATTGATAGTCATACTAAACTTGATGAAGTTGATTGTGAATTTATCTATCTTTTAGAAAATCCTAAACCAAATACTGATGACTGGGAACTTCGTCCCAGTAGTGGTATTTTTCAACCAGGAGAATTTACTAAATTGTTCAGAGAAGTTCTAAATACCGTTGATTTAATCTTTCAAGATGGAATAGATTGGAAAGCATTTGTTACTGCATTTAAAGAGCTTCAAATTGAAAACGAAGATGTTTCATTAGAAATTCAAAGTATTGAAAATAAAGGGGATGGAGTTGTTGTTGTTAAAGTTGGTGTGCCTGCTGACACCAATAAGGAGATGATACATAGTAATTTTGTTCAAGAGTATAATTCAGCACTGAAAACTTTAGAAGCAGAATATAAAAAAGAATTGAATGCTAAAGAAAATGAAATAGAAATTTATCGTCAAAATAGTGCTAATATGCAACAAACAATTAACTTATTAGCTACTAGACCTATTAAAATTGATAATACTAATACAAATATTCAAGAGTATAAAAACATGAGTGATAACCGTAAAATTAATACTAGAAACTATACCGAAGGGAACTCTTCTCGAACGACGAATATAAATGATCAAGGAATTAATGTTGAAGGAGACTATTATATTAATCCAGAAACGAGACAAAATTTAGCTGAAGCTGCTGGCGAAATTCAAGAATTATTAGATAAACTGAGTGAAACTTATCCAACAAATACTACAACAGGAAAAATAAAAATAGCCGGAAAAGCTCTTGAAAAAATAGAAAATAATCCTCAATTAAAACAAAAATTATTAAGTGCAATCAAAGCAGGAAGTTTAGCTGCTATGGACTCAATGTTAGATCATCCAGCAGCTTCTTTTTTTATTGCTGCGATGGAAGACTTACAAAATAATAGGTAATTTTAAAAAATATAGCATTGGGTATTATGGTTAGGACATTGATACAATTGCAAAACTGTGTAAGGTGGGCATTGCCCACCCTACATTCAATAAACGGGTGTGACAGGACTCGAACCTGTAGCCGACAGCTTAGAAGGCTGTTGCTCTATCCATTGAGCTACACACCCATGACCCCTATTGTAACCTGTTTTTCCCTGATTTGCCTAGAACTCAAATTCGTTTATACGTTGTTGTAGCATTTGAGGGAATTTAGCGTAGTATCGCTTATTCAACGGTGACGGATGAGGTAACGGAAGTAAGGACACTTGACGCTGATGTTGGGTTCCCTCAAAATCAATAGCCTTAAGAGTTACCTCAAGTTGTGCTTCATAGCGATCGCTTCGTTTCCAAAACCCTTCGATTTCGTCTTTTGACCCATAGGGAGTGAACCATTTAAACGCTTCTGTCCCTAAAGTAACAATTTGAGTTCCCTGCCAATGAATCACCAGTAACTGTTCAATAAAGGGACGAAATCGCTCTTTTACCTTGATAGCGTAAGCTTTATTGCCGGGGGGTTTATAGGGAACCGTATTGGTAAGTAAAGCGCGATCGCAAATGTATTGTAAATCTTCAGGAGATGAAGGTGCTTGATGATACATTCCCTGATAAAATCCTTTACGAACCATGGTACCGGCTGAACCAATTAAAGGCTGTCCTTGAGCTACTTCATCTCGTCCTAAGTCTCGACCAAAAAAGCAAATTTTACTATCTAAGTTTCCTGCATATAATACCGGTTCAGTTGGAATTTTTCCAGCAGCTTCATAAATAGGAATATCAATGGGAAAGTCTTCCCTTTCTGCTTCAAAGCGAATTTTCTCTAATAAAGTTTGAATCTCGTCCATTACTCCTCAAATATGTACATTCTAAAGTCTTCATTCTAAATTCTGTTACCCATCTAACTCCCCTTCCATAACCATAGAAAGAGCAGATTTTGCATTATCTCGAAACTCCTGAATATTAACTTTTCCTAACAACCAAATGGCTACCATCATCCCGAACCCTTGAATAACAAAAACTAAGCCGTAGGATAACACAGGAACGGTAAACACCAGTTTGCCAAAATTTAAAACAACTCCACCTAATACCGTAGATAGTCCCCTAGCGATCGCTTGTGCTAACCCCCAAGCACCGATAAAGGTTCCGGCGGTTTCTGCTACGGTTAAATCTAACATTAAACTGGTTGCTCCGGCTGTGATCATTCCTGATGCTAAACCAAAAAACAGTAACCCCGACTTCAACAAACTTTGACTTTCTAAGGCCCCGGCCAAAACGATTAAGGTAAAACAACCTGTAGCAAGAATACAACCGAGTTTTGTGGTGCGTTGTTTTCCTAAACGGGGAACAACAAAAAAACCGGTTGAAGCAATACCGAAGAGAGTTCCCGTCCCAAAAAAGGCGTTAAGTTGGGTCGTTTCAGAAATGCACATCCCAAACACTTCACCACCGTAGGGTTCCATCACTGTATCTTGCATGAATAGACTAAGGGTCAAAATCAAAATAAAGCTAAAAAACAGTCCCGTTTGACGACTAGCTGTTAATACATTTAACGCATCCTTTAAACCAATTTGATCTTCCCGTTGTACCGTTTGAGATCGCATTCCAAAGCGAGAATAACGAGATTCTACTCCCCAAGTAGCCAAAAAGCACATGACCAACACCACCAATGGCATAATAATAAATACAGGGTTAACCGTTGCTCGTAGGATGGCAATATTAGCCATTTTGGCTGTTTCTGTGGGATCGTAGGATAAAATTGCTTTACCACAGATTTCAGGGGTATTGAGTAATTGAGAACTGACGATCGCCCCTACTACAATGCCTACCATTAACATAGACCAAACAATCCCAATTAATTGCGATCGGTTATCTTCGTCAGACACATCCACTAACATTGCTGCGAAGGGAGTGGAACTCATACTTAAGGCTAACCCATAACAGCCAAAAATTACCCCTAATACGATCGCCCAACCATAACTAACCCAACTCCAACCGGTTGCTTGGATGCTGCTTCCCAGTTGCCAAACCACTTGTAGCGCAACAAATGCTAAAGAAGTGAAAAGTAACGCACCCATCCAGACATATCCTGTGCGATGATACCCTTTAATGGGTTTGGTGTCTGAGAGTTGGCCAAACCACACTCGCGCTGGACTGACAAACTGATACATGGCGATCGCTGTTGCTGCGATCCAAGGGAGTACGGTTAATTCATCGATCATAATACGGTTGATCACCCCTAACGTCAACAAGGACATGATCCCTAGTCCCATTTGGAATAAACCTAAACGGAACATGGTTAATAGCTTAATTTTGGGTAGGGGTTTATGGGGTTTAGGATCAGCAGTTTCAGGAATATCGTTAATGGTCATCTTTGAGCTAAGTAGTCACACAAATTTTAATCTTACCGAAAATTTGGGTTTAAAATTGTTAAAAGTTTAATTTATAGCATTTCCCATACTCATGAGGTATACTTGATATTGGACTCCCGAACTCCCGAACTCCTAAAACTAGACAAGTTTGTACCTTATATATCTTTATATAGTAAATGTCTTTTGAGTCATAGTAAATTATTTAATCCTGCCAAAATTTGACCATCTTTTACCTGTTTTTCGGCTGTAATAAGTTTCCCATTGGGGAACATTTCAGTTAACCAAGGGAATAAACCATAATCAAGAGAATTAATTTCTTCTCCTACCATAATAATATGAGTAATACAATCAGGAGAATATTCACTTTGAGATAACAAGAGTGTTAGCTTCTCATGGATGCTTTTTATCCAAGGATGAATGACTTTTTCTATTATCTCTTGACGGTTAACTGACCAAGATTTTTGGGCTAAAGTAGAGGAAAACTGTTCTTGTTGTTGTAAAATCAATCTAGTTAATTGAGACGCTTCCATTAAAGCATTTCCTAAGCTATGATTTTCTAAGTATTGTTTTAGGGCTTTTCTTTTAGAAATCTCAGCCATTCCAGGGATAGGAAAGGGTTGAGGCAAAGAAGGAAATGTTGTGATTATTTTTTCGTGCCATTGAGGATAAATTAAGTAACAAAAAATATCTTGATTGAGTCCTTGTATTCCATAAAATAATTGTTGAGTAATGACTCCTGAAATACCTTTAGATAAGTCAACAATGGATAATTCTGTTATGGTTTCTGTTAAGTTAATAACACAAGATAAGAATGGTTTATTTGATGAATTTTTAGCTACATACTTTAAGGTTAAAGCCATTGGTTTAGGGATCCAGATAATTTCTTTTGATTGACTAATTATAAGGTTTCCTCTAATGGTAGTTTCCAGTAAATTGCGATCGCTTTCATTCCATTTCGACGGGCAAATCAAAATAATTCCTTTTATTTTGTCTAAAATCGTTTTTAAAGGTATATGATCATCCACAGTCATAGACGAGATATTAATAATCTGATTAAAAGCTTTTAAATGTTCTTTAACATTTTCTAAGAGATTTTGATGTTCAGATAATTTGATGTTAGATAATTTTATTAGTTCAGAAAAACTATAACACTTTAATTCTTTAAAAGATTCATTGGTTGAATAAAATGTAAATAAATATCCTTCAATTGTATAGTTTTTAATGATAAATCCCAAATACCAATTCTCATCCATAGTTGTCCTAATTTGAGTTGTTTCTGGTTGTAAAAATAAGTCTAGTTTTTCTTGTAATCGATTCAAATAAGCTAAGAATTTTGTTTCACCCTCTTGTCCTAAATGATACATCCTTTCAATCCCTTCTTGTAAAGAATTAGCATAGATATGTAAGTCCTCTAGTAAGGGTTGAAACTTGGTTTCTATTGACTGATTGAAATTATTAATTTTGGGATTGTTAGCTGTCAATGAGGCTAGTTCCCTATCCCTTGATAATTCTGGAGAAAAAGTTGAAAGTATGGCTTGTTTTTGTTGTTTGAGGATTGTAATTTCTTGTAATAAAGAATCCCGTTGCTGATGTAATTGTTGCAACTCATCTTCTAACAGGCGATCGCTAAGAGACCGATCGCCTCGATGTAAGATCATCTCACTGAGTTTCTCTGCTTGAATATCATAATCATTTTCTACTGTTCCTTGAGCTATGAGTAAATAGTGTCGTATTCTTTCCAGTAAAATGGACACATCAGGATGATCCTTGAGCTTATCTTGCCATAAAATCTGCTCAAGCTCACTAATTAAGGATTGAACATTATTTTGAACCGTCACAATAACCTTTCAAACAGAGAAAAAATAAGCAACTTTGAGAAACTTTAACTATTAAGTCGATGATTTTTGATAGGCTTAGCATAGCAGATCAATTTATAATCTGCGTATGAGGCTTATGGAAGATATCAAAAACTATCGTAACCAATCTACTGACCTCCGAGACAGTCTAAAAACAGCATCCTTCTTTAATGAGTTACCAGAAGAAAGTTTAGAACTGGTAATGAGTCATGCGGTGATTCGTAGTCATCCGGCCAATCGTGTTATTCTCCTGGAAAATGACTGGGGAGGGTCTGTCTACTTTATCCTAGATGGATGGGTGAAAATTCGTACCCATAACGTTGATGGCAAAGAAGTGACCCTCAATATCGTAGGAAAAGGGGAAGTTATCGGCGAAATGGCTGCTTTAGAGGAAGTCCCACGATCAACCGATGCGATCACCCTAACCCCCACCACCATTAGTAGCATTCCGTCACAAGATTTTGTTACCCTACTTCATAGTGATCCCGTCGCAGGTATTCGACTAGCTCAAGTTATGGCTAAGCGTCTGCGTCAACTGAACCGACGACTAAGGTTGCGCGAAGCAGATAGTCTCTCGCGGGTTGCTGATACCCTGTTATTCTTGGCTGAAGGCCAGGGAAAACAAACGAGTCAAGGGGTAGAAATCCCTAATTTACCTCATCGAGAGTTAAGTAGTATTAGTGGGTTAGCAAGGGAAACGGTGACGCGATCGCTGACTAAATTAGAAAAAAAAGCTTTAATTAAACGGGAAGATGATATTCTCTGTATCTTTTCTCTCGACTCTCTAGAACAAATTATTTCGTAACCTATGGATGATTCCAACTGGGTAGATGAGGGGGATGAGTTAATCAATGAACCTCAAGCAACTCCCCCTGAAATGTCAACCTCTCCGTTAAACCCCAAATCTGCTAAAATTCGTCAGACTCTGGCGATGGTAGAAACGGCTTTTTTAGCTAGTGCAGGTAGTTTAATCTGGTTAATTAACTATTATTTTCCCCTAGGCCCGTTATTGCGAATATTTTTCCCTATTCCCATTGCTTTACTCTATCTTCGTTGGGGAAATCGTTCTGCTTGGATGGGGACTTTAGTTTCAGGATTATTATTAACGGTATTAATGGGTCCGACTCGTAGTATCGTTTTTTTGATTCCCTATGGAGTCATGGGAGTTCAGTTAGGGGCGTTTTGGCGTAGAAGTATCCCTTGGGAGTTTTCTATGATTACAGGGGCGTTATTGGGGACGTTTGGCTTCTTTTTTCGCTTCTGGTTATTTTCTATTCTGTTAGGGGAAGATTTATGGCAATATATCATCAATCAGATGACGGGGTTAGCTGAATGGATATTTTTACGGTTAGGAATTTTGGCACAACCTAGTGCTGTTTTTATTCAATTATTAGCAGTTTTTCTAATTTTTTTCAATAGTCTTATCTATTTATTTGCGGTACATTTGGTGGCTTTATTAGTATTAGATAAACTAGGCAATCCTATTCCTCGTCCTCCGAAATGGGTACAGGTTATTTTAGATTATGAATAGTTAAAATTTGAGAAATATTTTAGGATTAATTATGACTCAAGAACCGATTACTGTTCGCTATACTCTAGAAGATATCTTAAAAGACATTACTGAAAAATTAGATACAAGGTTAGACAAAATCGAGCAGAAAATGGATAAGCAGTATACAGAGCTTAACCAGAAAATGGATAAGCAGTATACAGAGCTTAACCAGAAAATGGATAGGCAATATACAGAGCTTAACCAGAAAATAGATAAGCTTGAAACAGATGTCAATGATATCAAAATAGGACAAGCTCGGTTAGAAGAAAAAGTGACAGGGGAAATTAAAACCCTAGATGCTAAAATTGATGGCATTACAAAACGTTTAGACTTCCAAGAGTTTATTAATCGTGGAGTTGTACTTGGCTTAATTGTAGCGATTCTTGGGGGTGTTGCTAAGATGTTAGGATGGATAGGAACTTGATCCTTAATTGTCCAAAGCATCCAGACGTTTTTGCCATTCTTGATCCAGTTTATCGACTTGTTCAATTTCTTGTTCTAAAACGTCTTTTTCTGTTGTATAAGCAATGTCAGATTGTTGAAGCATTGCTTGATTGGCAAATTGAGAAGCGTATTTTAATTTATGTTGTACGGTTTCATTTTTATCTTGTAATAATTTAGTTCTTTCTTGTCTTTTACTGTTTCTTTTCTCAATTTTACTGTTTCTTGATTGAATCACAAAGTAACGAATCATAGGAACCCCTAAAAAGGCGATCGCATACCCTAATAATAACCAGTAAATTGAATTAACAAAGGCAATAAAACCACCAAATTGTGCCACAAGACTCGGATCTTTTAAAAATGATCCTAATATTAATGCTAAAATAAAATTGAAGGCTCCTAAGCCAATCGCTATCATAATTTGACTACTACTCGCTTCACTAAATTTATATAATTTTTCCCGTAGATAACTAGAAATTGATTTTTGAGTTGATTCTTGTACGGTTACTTGTAATTCAGGAAAATAGTAAATTAGTTCACCATTAGGTGACACTTCAGGACTTCCATTAAAACGGGTTAAAATGGGTAATATATAGTCTTCATTTTCTTGATTAGATTGATTAATATTATCGAGATAGGGAGCAACTTGTTCAGCAATAATTGAACCTTTATTATTTTTTATTACCGTTCCAATGGTTTTCCAGCGACGCTCCTCTAAATTATAATTGGGATCGCCATCTCCGAATAAAAAGGAAAAAATTGCTTCTAAAAAATTCATCTCACTAGAATCTTTAGTTTGGTATCGTCTTGGAGAATTATAACCATAATCAGGGTAAAAAATTAAAAATAAATCGCTAAAATTGGGAAAGAAAAAGAATCCACCTCCTCCATAACTTCCACTACGACGACTAGAATTATTATTATCTCCGTCTCGACTGGAACTAATACCAATAATAATTACAGTAATGGCAATCAACATTAAAATAATGGAAGCAACTAAAACAACACCAAAGGAAATACGAATGATATAAAATAAAACTTTCCAAATTTTCTCCCAAGTTTCTTTTAATTGTAGTTTCCAATATTTATTACGGAGAATAGTTCTAAAATTTTCAGGAAAAAGATAAATAATGTCTCCTGACTCTGCAACCTGTAAATGGCCAGATACATCAGAAGCTAAAGCGAGTAATCCTTGTTGTGCTAAATTAATATTTAGTCCTGATTTTGCTGCTACGTCCCCAACAGTGACACGGTAGCCTAATTGTTCGACAGATTTCATGATTTCAGGCTGAAGTGTCATATTATACCTTCCTTAGTTTCCTGGTCACTCTTCTATTATATTCATTCTAAGAGAAAAATATGTCTAATAAAAAAATCTTAATTTGGTATCGCAATGATTTACGGATTCACGATCATGAACCTATCTATAAAGGTCT
>JASJDW010000157.1 GCA_030064955.1 Crocosphaera sp. | reverse complement strand
ACTGCTATGATTAAAGGGTTCACTGTTGTTTCTAATGATAGTGATTTTTTAAGAATTGAAGGATTAAGTTTAGAAAATTGGACAAAGTAAGAAAATAGCGATCGCCATCATATTATCTTACATCAATAAGACGATTTTGATATACTAACAAATAGTTTTACCCATTTATTTAAGGAGATACTAATATGTTATCAACCGATATTCAACGAGAATTCATCATTCAACGCATTGAAAAAGTTGTTTCTAGTTTAATGGAAGAACGTCCACTATTTAAAGAAGATCTTGATTATAGAGAAATTGTGAAACATTTACTTAATATTGCTCAGAAAAACTTAGCTTATCAGCAATTTCATGATATTTCTGACAAAGAATTAAAAGAAATTTGCAGTTTTATTATGGCAACAGAAGTTTTAGCAAAAATAGGAGAAGATTTAACCCCAGAACAAATGTTAATTTTTGATGAAGCCATTCAACGTAAATAAGTGATTATGAGCTATTTATTGGATACTAATATTGTTTCTTTCGTGATTAAAGATAATATCAAAATCAGGCAAAAACTGCAATCACTCAGATTTCAAAGGGTTAAAATTTATATTAGCTGCATTACTTATTTTGAGGTCAAAAGGGGATTTTTAGCGGTTGATGCACCGAAACAAAGAGAAAGATTTAATCAACTTTATCAAGACTATGAGATCATTTTCTTAGATGATTTAGCGATCTTAGAAAAAGCAGCGGAAATTCATGCTAATTTGAGATTAAGAGGAGTTCCTATACAAACTGAAGATATCTTAATTGCTGCGACTGCTATGATTAAAGGGTTCACTGTTGTTTCTAATGATAGTGATTTTTTAAGAATTGAAGGATTAAGTTTAGAAAATTGGACAGAGTAACAAAATAGCGATCGCCAAAAATGGCATGCTTCCTATAAATTAATTAATTGTTTAAATTTAACGTATTCATTGCTGCTTTTATTATATTAAAATAGGGTTGTTTAGTAACATCAACTTCCTTAGCATCTTGACGATTTATTCCTAATAATCCTTTTTTTTGTCCTTTACGAATAGCTAAAACCTTACCTTGAGAATTTCTAATTCTTAATTCTTCTTTTTGGGGAAAATAATGACAAAAATATTCTTTTTCTTGATAGGTAAAAGTATTTTGAGGTTTGGGCTTTTCTGATATAGGTAAGCGAAGTCCCACTATCTCTAACTCTATGTTAATATTACCATTCCAATGATTTTCTGTCAACTTATAAGCAATATCTAAACGTTTGGGTAAGGGAAAATAGGAACCAAACCGCCAAGCGATCGCCTTCATTTCTTGACCATCATCTTGACCCAATACTAATTTTAAATGATTTTTCCCGACGGTTCTTTGTTCTAAGACTTTTACATTAGGAGTCCAAAACACAGGAAACGCATTTTGAATACCCCAAGGTTGTAAACTATCAATATGTTCATATAACTGAGTGTTTAACTGTTTAAAATCTGCTTGTCCATCAATTTTTACTAACGGTTTAAGATGATGAGGTTCTAGTAATTGATGAGCAAACTTGCTCAATCTTTCCTTAAAAGCTATTAGATTTTGACTTTTTAAACCAAACCCTCCGGCTGCTTTATGTCCCCCATATTTTCCCAATAAATCATCACAATAAACCAACGCTTCAAAGATATTAAATTCTTCAATACCTCTTGCTGAACCCCTAATTTTGTTGGGATCATCTTCTTCATAAGTACCAATAAAAACAGGAACGCCATAACGCTCAACTAAACGGGATGCCACAATACCAATTACGCCATGATGCCATTGATGATGAATGACAACTAACACTCGCTCTTGTTTATAATTAATAGGCGTTGTTTTAATTAAATGGATAGCTTCTTTCTCAATTTCCTCGCATAACGTTTTCCGTTTCCCGTTAATTTGTTCGCATTGCATTGCTCTTTCTAAAGCAATCCCTGGATCATCTGTTGTTAATAGTTCAATGGCTGTTTGTGGATCACCTATTCGTCCGACTGCATTAATTCTAGGGCCTAATTTAAAACCAATATCATCGGGTTTTAATTGTTTTTGTTCTTCACTAACCCCTGCTACCTGCATTAAAGCTTGAATCCCTGTTAATTGTGAATTGGGTAACTGTTTTAATCCCTTTTTTAACCAACGACGATTAACCCCAACCAAAGGAGCTAAATCTGCAATAGTCCCTAAAGTAAATAATTCTAATAATGAGTCAATAATGTCCTCGGTTTTCTTAAATTCTTCAGCAAGCGTTACCGCTAAAATATAAGCAACGCCTACCCCTGCTAACCCGCGATAAGGAGAATGAATTGGTAATAATTTTGGATTTAAAATTGCATCAGCAGGAGGCAACTTTTCAGGTAAATCATGATGATCGGTAATAATAACCGTTAATCCTAATTCCACTGCTCTTTTGATAGGTTGATAAGCAGCAATGCCATTATCAACGGTTAAAATGACTCCTACCCCCTCTTCTGCAAACTTTTCTACAATTCTTTCATTAATACCATAGCCATCTTTCATGCGGCTTGGAATTTCATAATAAGCATCTGCTCCTAAATGATTAAACACTCTTAATAATAAGGAAGTGCTAGTCATTCCATCAGCATCATAATCTCCACAAATAGCAATTTTTTCCCCTGTTTCAATCGATTCTTTTAACAATTCAATGCTGGGAAATAAATCAGGAAACTGATCTAAAGGATCGGGCAACGTTTCTACATCTGGGTTAATATAAACTTGGGCTAAATTAGGATTATCAATCCCTCGATTTAAAAGCACTTGAGCCAGCAAAGGAGATAGTCCCGTTTCTGCTACCAATGTTTTAACTTGATTCGGGTTAGGAGAGGCAATATACCACCGTTGGTCTGGTAATTTCATGCAAACGTATTCTATGATTTTAGAAGATTATTGTAACAATTATTCCTTATGCCCCTCATTCAATGGTACCCTGGCCATATTGCTAAAGCGGAACGACAACTCAAAGAACAACTAAACCGTGTGGATGTGATCTTTGAAGTCTTAGACGCTCGTATTCCTCTAGCGTCCCATCATCCTGACGTTCCTCAATGGATAGGGGATAAACCAAGACTGCTGGTGCTTAACCGTATGGATATGATACCAGAATCGGTGCGTCAAAGCTGGTTAAGCTGGTTTGCTGCTCAAGGAGAGACAGTTTATTGTACCAATGCTAAACAAGGTAAAGGCATTAAACCCTTAAAAAAGGCAGCCCAAACAGCAGGAAAACAAATGAACCAAAGAAGACGCGATCGCGGAATGCGTCCCCGTGCGGTTCGAGCAGTGGTTATTGGGTTTCCCAATGTAGGAAAATCAGCCTTAATTAACCGTTTATTGGGTCGTAAGGTGGCAGCAAGTGCCAGACGCGCTGGTGTAACCCGTCAGTTGCAATGGATACGGATTTCTGATAGTTTGGAACTGTTAGATGCACCTGGAATCATTCCTGCTAAGTTAGAGAAGCAAGAAGATGCGGTTAAGTTAGCTATATGTGAAGATATTGGAGAAGCAGCGTATGATAATCAACAAATTGGAGCAGCTTTAGTTGATTTATTAATTGAGTTGAATTTTGAGACAATTTTATCATCTCGCTATCAACTTGATCCCCAAGACATTACAGGAGAAGACTATATTGAAATTTTAGGTAATACTCGATATCAAGGCGATAAAGAAAGAGCAACGATGCAGTTATTAAACGATTTTAGAAAAGGAATCATGGGAAAAATTCCTTTAGAATTACCAATTGATAATTAATAATTAATAATTAATAAATACAGAAAAAAAAAGTAAAGCTAAACCTGATTAGGTAAACTATTAGAGGCGACTGAATAATACCAATTCTCTTTATTCATCATAGAGATTGTTAGTGGAGGTAGGCAGAAGAAGCAGGGGGAGAAGATTGTCAATTAAGTCTCCAGTGACTTTTGAGAATTGGTATAAATCTTTCAGTTTGTCCTATGAAGACCAAGGATCAGGAATTGATTTAAAAGGATTGTTTTTCTCATCTTCGTCAGAGGATAAATCTGTTGTGAGTATGGTTTCTTTGCTTGGATCTAATTCTTGTTTTAAGGCTTCCCAATCTCCAGGATCTTGTAATTCTTCATATACGCTAGAATCAGCCGTGATGGTTTCTTTACACAGATCAATGTCCGAGGCTAAATATTCATTAATCTGAGTGGCTTTTATCCCTTCATCAAAAGAAGGCGTTGGTAGAGACTGTTCTGAAGAGACTTGTTGTTTAGGGGTGACAGAGGCAACTGGGGGTGTTAATGTTTGTTTGAGTTGATGAAATTCTTCAGTCAAACTGACTAACAAGGTTTCAATTTGTTCGAGACGCTGTGTAACCTCTGTGGGTAATGGGGTTATGGTTTCTGAGGCGATGGAGTGATCTAGATCCTCAGGACATAATTGAGCAAATTCCCTTAAACCAATTTCCCCCTGTTCGAGTAATGAGAGTGCTGTCTGTCTTAAAGTGGACTGTTGTTCCTCAAAGATGATTTGCTTGAGTTCATCTAACTCAGCATCAGAGGCGATCGCTGTTTTTAAAGCGGGAGTGATAGAATACAATTCATACAGTTGAACCTCCCCATCGTATCCTTTTCCGTTACATTTTCGACACAATTGTCCTTTTTCTCTCATCTGTTCCCTTTCTGTCTCGTTGAGACAACGAGCTTCATAAAAGGTATTTTGTTGCTTATTGTCCTGAACCATTCCCCATTGAGATAATTCTGTCACACTGGGTTCATGAATGGTACGACAAGCAGTACACAAACGAGGAAGACTATGTTGATGGATCACCCCGATTAAAGTATCTGCTAATAGACCAGAAGTGACCATCTCCCTTAATAAAGTAATAGCACTGATTCCATCTTCAGCATTGAGACTGGTTAGAACAAAACGGTTATTATGAGCCATTTCTGCTACCATACGAGCCACAGATGGATTAGAGATACGATCCACCATGATTCGTGGTTTATGTTCTTCGAGAAAGGATTGTAACACCTGAGGATAATCCTTTTCTCCATCAACATCGATTTCAATTTGACTCATCCCTGAGAGCAGATAATTAATGGACTCTTCCACAGTCACCATTTCCTCTGGGTTGGAGATATCTCTAGAGAACAAACTATAAAGAAGAGGTTGAGGGACTGGTTTCTGGGGACTGGTCACTAATAAAATGCCTGAGGAACACTTCATCATCTCTTCAAGAGACTGTCTCATCAGAGCATCAGAAATCAGGGTTTCTAAATTAGGAGGTTGAATAGCACTATCAACCACACGAATAGTCATTTTTTCCCCATAGAGACTAGGCTGAGTTTGCACAAAAAAATGAATGGTGCGACCCCCTCCTCGTTTACGGATACGGCCTTTTTGTGGGGTTTGAGTTTGATTAATGTCTAACTCAGCCATCAATTTTAATCGGGACAAGATAGCCGAAGTGAATTTTTTGGGTAAGGGATCAATTAGGGGTTTAAGAAGATCTCTATCACCATAGCGAATGCTGAGGAAATTGGCCTCCGATTCAATCTCAATATGAGTGGCTTTTTTTTCTACTGCTTTAGCTAGAAATTTATTAACAAGGGTAACAATTGTCTGGGATGGTGCGTCATTTAAATGAGTGTTAGTTGATGCACCCAATTCTTGAGGGATAGATTCATCACCAACAATTGTAGCCTCACAATCGGGTATTGGTTGACCAATTAGAGTCGCTTCACAACTTAAAAATTCTTTAGGGTTATTAGACATGAGTGATTACTGAGAAAAAATCTTCTGTTTTTCGAGCAGTATTAGGGTGTTACTATTCTTTCTCAAGGATTCCCAAATTTTTCTGTTGGTTTACCATTTCATAAAAAATTTTGCGACAAAACCAATAGAGGTCCCAATTGTCAGTAAACAAATGTTAAAAATTTGTCTAAGCTAATCATAGGACTTGTTTTACTGTGACAGTCTTATATACTTGATGCCGTAAGCAAAAAATGGAAGCATTATGAGAATTTCTGATCATCTGAGAATGGCTATATCTTCCCTCTTATCCCATAAACTCCGTAGTGGTTTAACCATGTTAGGAATTATCATTGGTAATGCTTCGGTGATTGGAATGGTTGCAGTGGGAGACGGGGCCAGAAAAGCAACGGCAGAACAATTTCAAGCGTTGGGCCCTAATGTTTTATTTGTTAGCTTATCTTCTGGACGCATGAAACGAACGTTATCCTCAGAAGCCAAACCTCTCTTACTTGAAGACGCAGAAGCGATAGGTAACTTAATCCCTAACTTAACCAATATTTCTCCAGAAATCCATATCAATCACTTAATTACTTATCAAGATAAAATTCTCGACAATTCTATCACAGGAACAACCCCTGACTATCTGGCTGTGCGAAATTATGAAATTGCAAAAGGACGTTTTATCAATCATATTGATGTTCAACGTCATAAAAGAGTTGTCGTTTTAGGGGCAGAAATTGCTGAGAAATTATTTAATCATCATAATCCTATTGGACAACAAATTAGAATTAAAAATATAACTTTTGATGTTATTGGTACCTTGGATAAAAAGGGGGCTTTATTTGATTCTAATCAAGATGATAAAGTGGTCGTTCCTATTACCACTGCTCAACATCAATTAAGAGGTTGGGACTCCCCTTATGGAATCTCCTTGAATACCATTGCTTTACTGGCAAAAGATCAAGACAGTGTAGATGCTGTTAAGTTTCAAGTCAAAAATTTAATGTTATTGCGTCATGGGATAATTAAAGATAACGAGCTTAGGATTTTTTCCCAAAATTCCTTATTAGATATGGCGGAAAAAACCAATGCAGAATTAAAGCAAATGTTAGGGGCGATCGCCCTTATTTCTTTATTCGTTGGTGGAATAGGAATTATGAATATTATGTTAGTTTCTGTACGAGAAAGAACCGAAGAGATTGGACTAAGAAAAGCTTTAGGAGCAACACAACAAGATATTTTAGGACAATTTATCTTAGAAGCCATTTTATTAGCAACGTTTGGGAGTATAATTGGTATTGGTACTGGTTTAGGTGGAGTTATTATTGCTAATGTTTTCTTTTCTTTAACAACAAGTCTCTCTATTTCATCTATTATTATTGCTGTTAGTGTTTCTGGTAGTGTTGGCTTATTTTTTGGAGTTGTTCCTGCCAAACAAGCAGCAAAACTTGATCCAATTATTGCCCTGAAAAGTTATTAATTAAGAAAATATTGTTAGAATCACTTCTTCGATAGTCTAGGCAGACTCACTGCGCTGAAGTAGTGAGTCTGCCTAGTTTATAGTTGATGATTAATAGAGGTCGTTTCTTTAAACTTAACTGAGGAGTCAGGAACGTAATCTTGCCAATCTTGGCCTAAAACAATGGTAATATCAGAAGCTAAATTTCCGGTACTTTCCACTAATACTTCCCCTAACCCTAAATCAGCCCGCAGGGTTGCTGCGCCAAGATCATCCCCATTTTGGGCCACAATGCGAGTGGTTTGTAAGGTTTGAGGCCATTGATCACTAACAAAGACACGACGATAGCCAGCTTCCCTTAAATAATTTACCATACGCTGTACTGCTTCTGGGTCTTCTGTGCTGTCTTGAATAGCTATCTTGAGATTATTCGAGTTACTGGGTTCGACATCAAAACTGAGTTGACCATGATCAAAATATTCCGCCACCATATTTTTGATTTGATAAGGGTTCGGTAGCCAATAACTGACTTCTTGTTTACCATCTCCACTAAAGCGTCCAGGTAACATTAACATTTGAACATTAGACCGTTTAGTTTGAGAAGCAAACCCTGATAAGGCTACTAATTCTTCTACAGTTAAATTAGTATCAATGTAAGAACTGATAATGGATAAAATTTCGGGTATTCTTAATAAAGTTTGAGGTTTTAAAGCTTGTTCTACTAACGCCCGCATAAACATTTGTTGTCGTTGTACCCGACCAATATCCCCGTAGCGATCGTGGCGAAATCGTAAAAAAGCCACCGCTTTTTCTCCATCTAAATGTTGTTCTCCTTCCTTGAGATCGATATAAAGATGTTGACTGTGATCGGTGTATTTCATATCTTTGGGAACATAAACATTGACACCCCCTAAAGCATCAATGACCTTTTCAACCCCTTGAATATTGACTCGTACGTAGCGATCAACAGGAACGCCCCCTAATAATTCACTAACGGTTTCAGCTGCTAATGCTGGTCCTCCGTAATAGTTAGCTTCGTTAATTTTTCTCAGTTCGTAATTAATGGTGGTTTGAGTATCTCTAGGAATAGATAAAAGACTCAGTTTATTGCTGAGGGGATCAAACCGAAGCAACACCATCGTATCAGATAAGCCTTTAAAAGAGTTGACGAGGGCGTGATATCCTAAGTCCTCAATGGGCTTTTCATCTATTTCTGAGGTTAAGACTTTCGTCCCTAAAACCAAGACATTAACCGGACGACTTAGCTCAGGAAGCCGTAAACTTTTATAAGAAATTGTCTCATTTCTACTAAAGACTTCTTCTTCTTCAGGGGTGAGAGAACTTTGCTGTAGAGGTGTTGCAGATAAGGAGACAGCAATGAAAGCCCCTGCTGCAGCTGAGGTTAAGGAAACCACTGTCAGTCCTAAACTAATGAGCAACCAACTTAAGCCTTTAGGCTTTTTTTTCACAGAAGAGTTCTGAGAACGCTTTTGGGGATGGGTTTTTTTTACTGACACAGCTTTCCTCACACCTTTAATGTCATCCACACTGGGTTAAATTTTACCGTAAGGTAAGGTTTAACCACCACTATGACTATAGCTTTTTTGTTGAGGATGATGATCCTACTAAGCCTATTATTTTATCATGGAGTTAACTTAATACCAATTTCATGAACCTACTGCCTCCTGCAAAGAAGCCCCCTGCCTTTAACTATAGCAGTTCCCATACTTGTGAGGTACAAACTCTTCTAGTTTTAGGAGTTAGGAGTTCGGGAGGGCAGGAGTTCAGAAGTTGAATATTAGCTGTAACTCATATCTTGCACCTTCGATGAAATTTGCTAGTTTGTAAGTGTTTAGGTACCTCGCGCGTTCCCAAGGCGAGGACACCTCGCCGGGGTCGCTCGTCTATCAGCCG
>JASJDW010000156.1 GCA_030064955.1 Crocosphaera sp. | reverse complement strand
GGCTGATGAGGTCATAACCACAACTACTAGATTTTTAGTACGGGGGTTACGGCGAATTGCTTCTAAAACTTGAATCCCATTCATTTTAGGTAATTTTAAATCTAATAAAATTAGTCGCGGTAAGGGTTGTTTTAAATTATCTCCCCCCGTCCCAAATAAGTATTGTAGTGCCTGTTCTCCATCTTCTACAATATCCATTTGCTCCATAAAACGATAGTTCTCTAGGGCTAATTGAATTAACTCGATGTCATTAGGTTCATCTTCTACCAACAACATCCGAGTATTATTTCCTCTTATCATAGGATTATAGGGATTAAAGAATAAATATAAATTTTTAATAAATTTAAAAACTTAAACATTACTTTCTATTTAATATTTAAGATAACTAAAATAACCGTGATAATAGTCACGGCTACTTCATTTTGTGATCACAAAACTTACCCTAAGAGAAGAAAAAATAAGATCCGAATTTTCACCCTTGACAATTAATCAGAAATAATTGTGAACATCGCTCAAAGATAGAAATTATCAGGTATTATAATTGTTGAAGTCTTATCGTCCAGTCTGACAAGTTTGAGGATTATTATATATTTTATGATTCATTTCAGGGATTCATTGATGAACAACTTAATGAACTTATGGGATAACTTACTATTGTCTTTAAACGAATTAATACAAAAAGACTTTGATTTAACAACAATTGAAATATTAAGCTTACTCATTATAATTCTATTTTTAGTCATCATTTGGGGATTATATAAATTACAAAAACTTGAACATCAATGGCAAGAAGAAATTATAAAACGTCACAAAACAGAGTTAGAACTCAAAAAAAGTAATCAGCTTTTGCAAACCATTAGTTTAGCACAATCCCACTTCATTGCTGATGTACGATTCACTGATTTATTCAATGACTTATTAGAAAATCTTTTAAATTTAACCGAAAGTGAATATGGTTTTATTGGGGAAATTTTGTACAGCGATCAAGGAGAAGCTTATGTAGAAAAAACCCATATAAAACTGCGAGGAAACCCTTATTTAAAAACCCATGCTGTAACTAATATTGCTTGGAATGAAGAAACGAGAAAATTTTATGATGAAAATGCACCCCAAGGGATGGAATTCCACAATTTAAACACCCTATTTGGGGCAGTTATTACCACAGGAAAACCCGTCATTGCCAACCATCCCAGCAGCGATCCCAGACGAGGAGGTTTACCTGAAGGTCATCCTTCTCTTGATGCTTTTTTAGGACTGCCTTTTTACCATAATAATCAGTTAGTGGGAATGGTAGGAATAGCTAATCGCCAAGGAGGTTATGATGATAATTTAATTGACTATTTACAACCCTTTTTAACCACTTGTGCTAACCTCATTAAAGCTTATGGCAATGAACAAAATCGTCAACAAGCAGAAGAAGAGATTAAACACTTAAATCAGCAATTAGAAAAACGAGTCGCCCAACGAACCGCAGAACTAGAAATGTTATTCAATACCCTTCCTGACTTCGTATTTGTGGTGGAACATAACACCATGCAACTCTTGTTTTGTAATCAAGTCTTTGCTGAAGGGATCGGCTTTAATCATCGGAAAGAAGTGGAAGGTAAAACCATTTTTGACTGTTTGAGTCCTGAAATAGCTGACTATTTTGCACAACAAAACCAACAACTATTTAACTCAGGCAATACCCTCCATCTCGAAGAAACCATTGCTTTACCCGACGGCGATCGCTATTTTGATACTTATAAAGTCCCGCTAAAAAACCCTCAAGGAGAGATTTATGCCATTTTGGGAACCTCTCGTGATATGACTGACTTAGTTAAGACAAAACAAGTGTTGATGGAACGAACAACTCAACTAGAAACCACTAATCAAGAATTAGATTCTTTTTGTTATTCTGTTTCCCATGATCTCCGTGCGCCTTTGCGACATATTCATGGGTTTGTCAATGCTTTAAAACAAAGACTTTTAGGGACTGAGGTAGCAGAAGATCCTAAAGTCATTCATTATCTAGAAGTGATTGAAAAAAGTAGTGAAAAAATGGCTCATTTAATTGATGGGTTACTCATCTTATCAAGGGTGGGACGACAAGAGTTGGATTTTTACGACGTTGATCTTAATTCTCTGGTAAAAACTGCTATTAGTATGGTTTCTTCTGAAGAGGATCAAATTAACTTTAACGTAGGAAAATTGCCCACAGTCTCAGGGGATACTGCTTTATTACAACAAGTGTTTATCAATTTATTGCAGAATAGTATTAAATTTAGTCAGGGACGAAATCCGATTCAAATTGAGATTAATTCTTTAGAAGATGGCACAATTTTTGTGGCTGATAATGGGGTAGGGTTTGATATGCAGTATGTTGATCAGTTGTTTGGCGCATTTCAACGATTAAACTCTCAAAGAGACTTTGAAGGGACAGGGATTGGTCTTTCCATTGTTCAACGGATTATTCATCGTCATGGCGGCCATATTTGGGCTGAGAGTGTTGTAGAAGAAGGGGCAACTTTTTATTTTAAATTGAGCTAATTTTTCTCTCGATAACGACATTCCGGTTCAGGAAAATTATAGGGACATTCTAAGTAAAGGGTTTGTCCTTTGCGATCGTCAGCCCGACAGTTAAGCCACCCATTATTATTCTTATCAATTCCTTCGCAGTTAATGGCATTAAGACTATAGCCTCTAGCAAATAATCTTAGTTTTTTTTCAGCCGTTTGTCGAATTTGACGACTATCTGGGTTTTCCAAGAGATTAGAAAGGGCAATAATAAGAATTACGGTGATGATAATCACCGCAATTAAAACGTTAACTGGTTTGAAGAAAGACTTGATATTTTGTTGAGTTTTATTCACCGTAACACCGATAAGAATCTAATTCTCTTAATAAAGAAAAAGCAGCACTTTCTGACTTAGCGATGGGTTGAAGACGGTCAATAACCTGGGCTAATTGATCACCTGTGGTGGGATTTTCTAGCAGGGGGACATCAGGAAAAACTTGAGAAAAAGCTTTAATTCTTTCTCGGGTTTTCCAAGGAAGAGGAATAAGTTTTTTTGTTTTCATTGTTCTAAAACCTTTGAATGATTAGCGTAGTTGTACACATTAGATAAATAAGATTGACTGGAATTAATGGGTATTGTTTGATTGATTAAGAAACTTGAAACGGCTAAAGAAATGACTTCATTAAATCCCAAGGTTCCATGATTTTCAATAAAGTTTGTGAGCAAAACATAGGTTTCTTCTGGTATTTCAACTTCAAGGGCTATAGAAGGTTTCATGTCTTTTCCTAACAAAAATAACGACAAAATTGAAAAAAATTAGTGTTATTTTATTTTTTAAAGCATAGTTTAGAGTAGATGGCAATCTAAGCATCATTCCTTAAGATTAGCTAATATCCTAAGTTATTTATTACTCGGAATAACTAAGTACCAAAAATCCCTAATAACTACAAATATACACTTTTATTACTCTAAAAATTACATCAGACTTATGTATATTAACATAGGATGCAAAAAAAGTGATTGTAGTTTTTTAAACAATCATTAACTTAACACTTTTCCCCATCAATTGCCACAAGTCTATTACTTGGTTTTTTGTTGTTGAAAAGTCAGATAGGTTTGGGGAAAACTTAGTCAAACTTGTGGAAAATTTTCATAAGGTTGTGCAAAAAATTTTGGAAAATCTCTAATGAAAAGTTTGTTTAAGAAGACAGGTTTGGGGGTGTGGGGGTGATGGGGTGATGGGGTGACGGGGTGATGGGGAGTGTGGGAAGGGTGGGGAGTGATAAGGTGACGGGGTGACGGGGTGACGGGATGGTATATCAATCATTTCTCCAAAGTCCCCCAGTCTCCTAGTCTCCCTCTGCTCCCTTGTCTCCCCTATCTCCCTTGTCTCCCAGTCTCCTAATCTCCCTCTGCTCCCCCTACTCCCTCTGCTCCCTGCTCCCCCATCTCCAAAGACTCCCAGTCTCCCCTTACTGCTGATAGGATTGTTGTATTTCAGTGATAGAGAATAAAGCCTGAAAATTTAACCCCTGACTTTCATAGAACTCAGTTCCTCCTTGTTCTCGATCTACAAGAGCGAGGATAGTATTAACAGTGTAGCCAACAGCCCGTAATCGTTCTACAGCTAACATAGCCGACTTACCAGTTGTCACTACATCTTCTAAGACAACCACCGTTGCTCCTGGGGGAAGGGTTGGTCCTTCGATATAAGCTTGGGTTCCATGGCCTTTGGCTTGTTTGCGAATAATTAAAGCAGGAATGGGACAATTTTCATAAGCAGACACCACACTCACTGCACTGACAATGGGATCAGCCCCCAAGGTGAGTCCAGCAACTGCTTGAGTATTAGGAGGTAACATCGATAAGAATAAACGACCAATGGCTAAAGCTCCCTCAGCCTTTAGTGTCACCTGTTTTCCATTAATATAGTAGCTACTTTTTTGACCAGAAGACAGAGTAAACTCCCCTTCTTGGTAAGCTAATTTTACAAATAAATCTAAAAGATAAGCGCGTAAAGCTAATAAATCTGCGGTTGCAACGGAAATCATAGAAAAAATCTCACAGGTGACAATCATAATCATAAAACTTAATGAACAAAACCACTACCTAGCCTTACCAATGAGTACCTCTACGGGAAGAACCTGAAAAATTACCAGAAGGTTTGTTCGTAGGTTGATTTGGATTTTCTGTAGCATAATGAGGCAATAATAACTTATTCCAACTCTCCATTTTTTGAGGAAATTCGTTTTCACATCTCCTAGCTCTTCGTTTGATTCTATCTGGACTTGCTGTGTTAGCCTGATCCACTAAATAAAATTTTTCAACAAATACTTCTGCATACTTTTTTGGGTTACTTCCATATACGAGACAAACTAAATTAAATAATCTTTTATCGTTGGGTGCGTGTTCACCCCATGCAACTCCTCTATTCCCTTGTTTATATAATAATTCATAATATTCTGAAGCATCTAAAACCATTTGTGCTGCCACATCAGGGGGATACGTTCTAAACAACATAATTGCAGCAAATTCATCTACTGTATCCTCTTCTTGTCCCACTGCACTTAACGATAAAACATCAATTAAACCGTGACCTAATTCGTGATAAAACGCCACAATGGTTTCATGAATTGATTTTTCTATCGCTGTTTCCATAGGATATCCAGCTTTTTCATGAAAAAGAAATATATCATAAGCAGTATTTTCATAACAAATAATTATTTGTCGATCTGAAGGACTCCAAAAAGCATTAGGGGTTCCACAATCTTTAAATATTACGAGAATATCTTCTCGCATAATTAATCCTGACTTATTTAGGCTCGAAATAATCTTATCAAATATTTGAGTTTTGATGAATAATTCCCGAATTATTGGCTCAGCTGAACTAGATTTATATTCTAAGATAAATTGACCAATTTTATTATTTTGGGCTTCAATTTTCTTAATTGGTGTTATTAAACTTGTCATTATAAAAATCAAGGTCAGTAAGAAATTGGAGAAAAATTTAAAAGAAGCAAATTTATAATCCATGATTTGTATTTAAGCTAATATTAGATGTTAATTTCAAGAAAGTGTTAATAGGAATTGCCCAACTATATTGACTCATTTCTTCTTTTTTTTCAGGAGAAGCAATGGTTCCATCTTCAAAAATATAAGGATTACCCCAAGCTGGATATTTATGTCGACCATTAATACCAATAATTTGCTTTTTTTCGTTTAACAAGGGTCCTCCACTCATGCCTTTTTTTACATCATTAGTGTAACCAATTTTATAACCGCCTCGAAAGGATAAGTCACTAATTAAATTAACTGTACCTGTGGTAAAAGTAAAGCCATCATTATCTGAATTATCCGTTATATAAGGAAATCCCACAGCATAAACTTTTTCCCCAATATTAGGAACGGATGATTCTGCAAAAGAAACAACCTCATAATCTTCGTCACTGACAAACTGCAAAACCCCTAAATCATAGTTTTGAAAGTTAAATTGATTAATAGGGTTTGCTGTATAAATATTACCGTCTGGGGTTTGAATTTTATATGCTTGTTGTTGTCTGCCAAACAGTAAGACGTGATCATTGGTTAGGACTTGATAAACATTATCGTTTCGTTGAATTAAAATCCCCGATCCTGAGTTTTCACCAGAGAAAACTTTAACAGTAATTTGTTTAGCGTAGGTTTTAATTTCTTGTTCTTTATGAGTTAAGATCAGTTCGTTTGTATGAGAAGTTTCTGGTAGGGGTGAAGGAATAATAATATCCTCTGATTCCTCACAGTCTATCCACTTATTCCAACTTCCAACCGGTAAAAGATATTGAGTTGCAACTCCACTCAAAAAGCAAGCAAAACCAAACAAAACCGTTGTTAATTTTTTTTTCATGAATTAGGGTTTATTGTTTAATTTTGGACGGTAATATAAAAGTCAATAATTAGGTTAGGGAACAAAAAAATTTTGAAAATTGTCAATTGCTCTGAAGACAAAACCACTGACTAACGTTTAATTTTCTCACTTACCAAGCACTTCCACGGGACGAACCAGAGGGATTTGTTGTATTAGAAGGAACCGTAATCGGCTGCTGCTCAAGCACTTCAAAATTACGGTTATTATTAGGAGTAGATTCTCCTGAAAGGTTGCGAGGAATTTTAGGAGCAGACTGGATATAACCCCTTAAATTAAGTGCAACAGAACCGTTACTGGTTTTAAATAAATTAGTCCTTTGTTGAGGATTCTTTTGTCCATTAGAACCGCCTCCCAATTGCATCGAAGGTCCCCCAGCAGCGTCTCTAGTGTTATCAATTTCTGCTAACACTTGAGCTGGATTTTGATCCGGTCTGAGGGTTAATAAAATATTAGCTCCTCCGCGATCGCAAGCTGTACCAGCACAAATAACATTGTAGCTATTAACACGGCCAGCTACTAAATGATCGGGTTGAAATTCATTAAGACGTTTGGCAACTTCTTGACACCGTTGAATGGGTGTATAAGGAGGATTAAAAAAAGTGCTAGTCCACTTAAAAATTTGCACAATTCCGCCGGGGGTTTGAGCGTAAGTAGTGGGGACATTTTGTTCATCTGTGGCACAATCAAACTGAACAGATTGAGCATAGGTAGGAGAAGAAAACCCTAGCAATGTACTAAGGATTCCTGTTGCCATGAGGAAATTTAATGTTTCTTTTGTCCACATAATTTTATGTTGAATTTGAGTGTTTGAAGAGCAGAAAAATGAACTATTGTAGATAATTTTGTAAATCATCTGTGGTGGTTCCTGTAATGGGTAAAATTTTTAAACCCGATAAGGTTCCTCCCTGTTCAACTTCATAACTAAAGGTTTCATACTGTAAAGGGGTTGTTTTAGCTTTTAGTAAGGTTTCTCCTTCAGCTTTGAGGGTTTCAGGGGGATATTTTGCCATTAAAGCCTGAATTTTTTCAGTTCTGCTTTCCGGTGCAGGATGACTTCCATCTTTTAGTTGGGACCCAGGCATTCTCCCTAAAATGTCCATCACCGCAACGCAACCATTGGGATCAAACCCAGCTTTGACACTGTAAATATAACCCAATTCGTCTGCTTCTAATTCGTGGCCTTGACTGATTTCCATTAAACGCTGATTGTATCTTTCTTGTGCTTGTTGTTCAATTTGTGCTTTAATTTGCTCAATATTTCGAGCATCTTGTTGGGCTGAACCACCAACGAGTAGACCAAACGCACCAATAATTCCGCCGGCGGTTCCTCCTACTCGATTTCCGGCTTCAACCGCACCAGCCGCAAATCCTGCCCCTAAAGCAGCTTGGGTGGCTGCATCTTGCTCAGCGATTAATTTTTCTCTCTCGGCTTTTTCAATTTCTTGAAGTCTTGCTTCTTCTTGTTTGGCTGGGCCGTAACCTAAATGTTGCTTGACATGATGCCCCATTTCATGAGCAATGGCACAAGCGATAGCTGAAGCGTTTCCTTCCAGTTGATCCATTAAACCGGCTTCAAAGGTGAGAAGGTTGGTATCAGAGGCATAAGCATTCACCGTATAATTAGAGGTAACCACCACGCGCCAAGGTTTCTTATCTAAGCCGTTTGCCCTGGCAATGCGATCAGTAATGGCATACACAGCAAAATAGTTTTTGGGCAGTTCCTGCTGTGCTTTTTGATACATGGGATGGATGTCATTGGAACGAGCAGGTTGGGGGTTGGCAAGTACCAATGATGGAGTGGATAATAGGCTTATAGACAGTAAACTGCCCAGTAAATTCCTGAATTTTCTCATAATTCGTATGGATTCCATTGTTTTTACTAGAAATAACTGACAGAGATTATCTAAAACTCTGTTAACTTTTCAGTATAATTGGCTACTTTGTCAAGATAAATTAATAAAAAGCAAAGAAAGCTACTTTGATAGAAAATTGAGACCCGAATAGAAAAATTAGCTAAAATACGGGTGGTCATGAATCCCTGCATTGACTGTGGTGAACAAGGGAACTTGACCTAATTGCCCAATGAATTGCTTAAAATTAATAGTGAGGAGACGTAACAACAATGTATAAACCCTTATTACCTGCAATAATAATAGGGTCAGCGTTAATGAGTAATGTAAGTTACGCGGAACCCGTTCTTGAATCGTCCCCTTCGGTGACGGCTCAACCCACCCAACAACTTACACCAAACAATAACCCATCTGCTCAAACTTACGATTATCAGACCATTTTAGAGCAACTTCGCAGCATCCAAGAGCTACGGGATGTATCTCCTACGAATTGGTCCTATCAAGCCTTGAGAAATTTAGTGGAAAATTATGGTTGTATTGTGGGTTATCCCGATCGCACCTATCGTGGCGATCGCGCCCTGACTCGTAATGAATTTGCAGCCGGTTTAAATGCTTGTATGGAGCAGTTAGAGCGACGTTTAATCGAAGCCCGTAGTCTAGGCACACCTGCCTATCAAAACACCGCTCCTCAAATTCAAGCCATTCCTGAAGAACCGGGAGAACATTTTACTCACGTTATAGATCGGGCATTTTATAACGAAACGTTACGCTTTTACGATAATACTGATATGTTCGGCCAAATGAATAAGATTTTTGGTTGGCGATATGCACCAGGATCGTTCTTTGATAACACCATTGCCAATGATGCTAAAACCATCGAAGCCGTATTATGGGATGGCCTCAGACAGCAAACCGCCGGGCCCAGAATTCGCACCCCAGACATTGTGAACCCCTTCAACTCCTCCTTAACAGGGAACCCTGAGTATATTCGCACTCAACCCCCAACCTTACGCGATCGTCAATTTGAACAACAACGAATTCCGATCATCCCTTAGATTGATTCTAGTTAATCACGGGGGGACTGGATTATCTGTTTGTCTTCTCTACCCCCCAATTTTGACATTCCCACGGGTAGAACTGCGCGATGCTCTGAATGCGATTCGTGTAATATCAAAAAGTTATTAGACTAACCAGGAAAATCAACATTCTCCCCACACTTCCCACACTCCCCACACTCAACTAACTAAAATCTTGATACACTCAATTGAAAACCGCTATTATGCACCCACTGAATGGCTATCCTCAACTTGATCATGGTAAAGTCCTTGCCATTCGCAGTAGTGTTGTTGATATTTACTTTGAAGAAAAATTACCTGATTTATACAGTCAATTAAAGGCAGGGGATGAAGGAGAAATTATCATTGAAGTGGTTAACCATTTAGATACTCATACCGTCAGAGGCATTGGTATAACGCCGATCGCTGGGTTAGCAAGGGGGTCAGTGGTGACAAACTTAGGGAAACCGTTACAAGTCCCAGTAGGCAAGAAAACCCTAGGAAGAGTGTTCAATGTTTTTGGCCATACCATCGACGGGAAAGAACCCATAACCGAAGGAGACTGGCGATCTATTCATCAACTTCCTTTACCCCTACAACAACGGTCTACTACTTCAGATATTCTCGCCACCGGCATCAAGGCCATCGACATCCTTACTCCTCTAGAACAAGGGGGTAAAGCAGGGCTGTTTGGGGGTGCAGGGGTGGGGAAAACGGTGTTAATTACAGAAATGATCCACAATATGGTCAGTCAGTATCAAGGGATCAGTTTGTTTTGTGGGATAGGGGAACGAAACCGAGAGGCAGAAGAATTATATCGAGAGATGCAGGAAGCAGGGGTTTTAGACAATACCATCATGATCTTTGGTCAAATGGACGAACCGCCAGGAGCGCGGTTTCGAGTGGGTCACGCCGCTTTAACGATGGCAGAATATTTCCGTGATGAACTCAAACAAGATGTCTTATTACTCATTGATAATATTTTTCGCTTCATCCAAGCGGGACAAGAAGTGTCAGGACTGATGGGACGGTTGCCGTCACGGGTGGGGTATCAACCAACCTTGGGGACGGAATTAGCGGAACTTGAAGAACGCATTACCAACACCGCAACAGGGTCTATTACCTCAGTTCAAGCAGTTTATGTCCCAGCAGATGATTTTACCGATCCAGCAGCAGTACAGACCTTTGGTCATTTGTCTGCTTCTATTGTCCTATCCCGTAAACGTGCCAGTGAAGGATTATACCCTGCCATCGACCCCCTACAGTCGGGATCAAAAATGCTCTCCCCCACCATTGTCGGAGACAGACATTATCAGATCGCTCAACGGATCAAAAGTACCCTAGCCAGTTACGAAGAATTGAAGGATATCATTGCTATGCTGGGGATAGAAGAACTCTCAGAAAGCGATCGCGCAACGGTAGGGAGGGCCCGTCGTTTAGAAAGATTTTTAACGCAACCCTTTTTTAGTACGGAACAGTTTACAGGGAAAAAGGGGAAGTTGGTGAGTTTAGAGGATGGGTTAAATGGGTGTGAGCGCATTCTCAATGATGAATTTGCTAACTATCCCGAAGCGTCTCTGTATATGTTGGGTTCCATTGAAGAAGCAGACAATAAGCGTAAGGAGGCAGCAGAAAATGAAACTTAAGGTTTTAATTCCGAACCAGGTCTTTTTAGTTGAGGAGGTAGAACAAGTTAATGCAGAAGCCAAAAACGGTGCTTTTGGACTGCTGAGTAACCATATTGATTTTGTGACTGCTTTAACGCCCAGTATTTTATCTTATCGTTCTTTGGAGGGGAAAGAGGTTTTTATAGCCATTGACGAGGGCATTTTGGTCAAATGTGGGCAAACGGTCATGGTTTCTACCAGCAGAGCGGTTAAAGATGTTAATTTAGAACGTTTATATCAAACCGTTGCCGAAGAATTTCGTCAACTCAATGAACAGCAAAAAATGGCCCGTACCGCTATGGCAAGATTAGAGTCTGGGTTAGCTAGAGGAATTTTGGAAATAGGGAGGGAAGGCAGTGAAAAAATCTAAGGTAACGGCACAAGAACATGAAAAAAGACAAGGAAAATTCCAGCAAACGGTGAAAGACAAAGCCGATCGCAAAATGACGGCTCGACGGGAAGGCGATCGCACCATTTGGTATGGTTTAGGTTTATTTGGCATTGTGGGTTGGTCTGTCGCTATTCCAACTCTGATGGGTGTTGCTTTTGGTATTTGGCTCGATGCAACGTTAGATGATCCCTATTCTTGGACGTTAATGATGTTATTTTTAGGGGTGATTATTGGCTGTTTTAATGCCTGGTATTGGGTGCAACGGGAGAGTCAAGATGAATGAAAACTTAAGGAATTAATTAGCAATTCAATGGGGAGAAAATTATGATG
>JASJDW010000155.1 GCA_030064955.1 Crocosphaera sp. | reverse complement strand
CTGTAATCAGCCGTAAAAATAACCGTAATAAATTAGCGTAAGTTTTACGCCAAATAATCAGGATTGTCTTTTTATTCCTCAATTGATGTTGCTTGTCATGTTTTTCAATAATGCTATCTTATTGCGGTGAGCAGTTACATTTATGCCTACATTAAACATTGGATTAACAGATGAACAACGTTACGGTGTTATCGAGATTTTGAACCGTACTTTATCTGATCTTTATCTACTAAATGTTAAAACGAAAAAGTACCACTGGGATGTAGTGGGTCCTCAGTTTATGACCTTACATGAACTCTGGCAAGAACAATACGAAACCTTGACAGAAAGTATTGACGCAACAGCAGAAAGAATTCGTGCATTAGGGGGTTATCCTGTAGGAACCGCTAAAGGATTCTTAGAACTGGCTACTATCAAGGAACATCCTAACGATCTACCTTTGGCAACGGAAATGGTTGCAAGACTTGCTCAGGATCATGAACAAATCATCCGTAATTTAAGACAAGATATTGATCGTTGTTCCGAAGAATTTCATGACGAAGGAACCATGGACTTTTTAACTGGTTTAATGGAACAACACGAAGAAATGGCCTGGATGTTACGTTCTTTTATTGAAGGAGAACAAGTTCATAGTAGTGGCGATCGTCCTGGACAAGAAACCAAACCTACAATTAAAGCCTAAATGCGTAATAGGCAAAGATTTACTCCAAAAAAAAATAGATCTTTGCCAATACATTAAATTTTTTTGTTGTTACACCCAATATCATTATTTATGACTACTGATTATCAAGCACAAAAAACCATTACTGCTATTTTCCAAAACGAAAGCCAAGTTAACACCGTCATTAATCGACTCTTAGACAGAGGTGTACCCCAGGATCATTTATCCGTTATGGGTAAGAATTTTCAATCACAGACTCGTATTACTGGCTTTTTGACCAAAAAAGACGTAATTCTTGGGGGATTGCGTAGTGGGGCCATTTTTGGCTCTCTCTTTGGTTCTCTCCTCAGTTTATTAACTGGTGTGGGTGTTCTGTTTATCCCCTTTGTCGGTTCCGTCGTGGCCGCCGGTCCGTTGAGTTCTTTATTACTCGGTGCAGCCACAGGTGCGATCGCTGGTAGTGCTGGTGCTGGTTTAGCCTCGGTATTATCTACCTGGGGAATGCCTGAAGATAAGGCAGCTATTTACGAAACCCGTCTTAAAGCAGGGGAATTTATCGTTATGGTTGAGGTTCCTGCCGATCGCTCTGGAGAGTATATCCTGTTAATGGAAAGTGCAGAGGGTCAAGAAATCCATGTAACGGATGCAACGTTACCGCACCCTTGTCCGGGTCGTTGTGAAAGTACGGAAGATTTAGCGGTGGAAGTGAAGGCACATTTATCTCAAGAAGCACAAGAGACATTCATCGAACGCTATAATGCTGTATATGATGAAACTGAAGACGAAATGAAGGCTGAACAAGCTGCTTGGGAAGCTGTAAAAGACGGTTACACAGAAGATGAAAACGGTATCTGGAAGAAAGAAGAAGAAGCAGTATCAGTCTAAATTAAATCCTTGGGGAGATTACTCCCCTCTAACCTTTAAATCCATTGGAGGATAAAAATTATGCAAAAATACGAATGTAAAGTCTGCGGTTATATCTATGATCCCGAAAAAGGAGATCCTGATTCTGGGATTGAACCTGGAACCCCCTTTGAAGAAATTCCCGATGATTGGTCTTGTCCTGTTTGCGGTGCAACCAAATCACAGTTTGAACCCGTTAAAGAAAAGGTATCTTGAATAAAAGCCAGACGGGATGACACTTAAATTTTTAATTAAGGGAGCATAATAATCTCAGATAGTTAAATGATATGTGCTAAACCGAATAAATATTACCTTTGTGTGGTTGCTAACAGGAAGAACGGGAGAAAATTTATTGCTACCATAAGGATTAATTATGCTTGTTTCCAAGTACCATGAAATCCTATGGGAATCACATTAGGTAATCCTAAACGACAAATGGGACTATTGTCTAACCCTTCACTATCATAAATTCTTAATTCAGAACGATGGGTATTTCCGTCATAAACAACGGTTAATACCCATCCTTGTTGTGAGTTGGGACGATGGGGAACAAAAATGGGTTCTGAGGGGTATCGATTGTCTCCCATATCTGCTACAGTTATTTTGTTTAATTGTCGATCATAACGAGCGATCGCACCAAAAATCTCCTTGGATAAATCTGCTTTATCTCGATGAACTGATAAATAAGTATAACGCCAATTTTGTCCAGTTTGATGACTAGGAACAATAGGAAAATCCGATCCTCTATCTAATAATTGTTCTTCACGGATCACCTTAGCTGTTTTTGGATCAATTTCTATTTCCCAAAGGGTTCCTTTAGCGGGGGTTTTTATGTTTCCTGTGGCAACTTCTTTTAAGTTTTGATTGGTTGCAAAGTCAGCATAACGGACAAATTCAATAATAATATTTCCCTGTTGATTTACATAACCATTACTATAATGCCATTGAAACCAAGCATCAGCTTTTGCTCTACTAACAAAGGATAAACTATCTCGATCAAAAATTAAAATGTCTGTCCCTAGTTCCGGTTTCCATTCCATTGCATCAGTTAAACTACATAACCCTAATGCGGTGGGTAATATTTTGATACGAATGGGAGGAACAAAAAAGATAAGATAAGATCCAGCTAAAACAAAATCATGAACTAACCGTAAACCTTCTAAGGGATAATCTGATTTTTGAATCACTTTTCCCGTGGAATTACTTTTATAAAGATGTAAGGTTACTTTTGCCCCTAAACTAATGCCAAAATTATAAATATTCCCCGTTTTTGGATCAATTTTTGGATGTGCTGAGAAGGGTTGTTTTTCCTTTAGATTGGAAAGATTATCTAATCTTTTTGTTTCTAAATTATATAGGTCTAAAGCGTAAGGGTTTCCCCCTTCCCACAATGCTAGTAATTTAGTATGTAAAGCTAAAACTGATGTATTAGCAGCATTTTTAACCTTTTTTCCCCAAGTTTTCCAAAAGGGGCCAGGAACAGTCATGCCATAATTGGGATATAAAAAACCATTAGCTTCTGCTTCTTTTTTATATCCTTCTGTTTGTACATAACGATAGGTTGCTTCTCCACCTTCTTTAGTTAAATGAACAGCTAAAATACCTCCATCTCCATCGAACCAATGACCGACTTTTTGATTTCCTCTTTCCAGTCTTCCTGGTCCATTTCGGTATAATGTTCCTTTCAGTCCATCAGGAATTTCTCCTGATAAAATGGGTAAGGGTTTTAAAGGAAATTCTTGTGCTGGTTTTGCGATCGCTTGTGACCAAGTAGCCATTATTTTGATTTCTAAGTTTTATTTTTTATCTCTCTTAGTTTAACAAGTTTTGTTTTATCTTATCAATTTAAGTTATTTTAATGCCACCATTGTCTTTCTTCTTCACACTGTACATGAAACAGTCCTTTTAATGATTTATATTCAAGTTTGCAAAACTAATTATCACTTAATTTCAACCCACAATTTCAAAAAGATTGTTCTCAGATTTTTAAAACTCAAAACAAAATTATACTAGCATTTCTTTTGTACAGTTCTAAGTTTTTTCAATTTGATTATTTAAAGCGTTTTGAGATACTTTAGTCACATAAATACTCACCAATACAGTAGCAATTAATCCAATAATATATAATGCCCATTCTAGGGATGTTTTTTCCCTTCCTCCAGTCCCTAAAGTGGCGATATTACCAATTAATGCCCCAATATAAACATACATAATTGTACCTGGTAACATCCCAATCCAAGAAGCGATCGCATAATCTTTTAAGGATACTTGAGTAATACCAAAAGCATAGTTTAAAACAACAAAAGGAAAGATAGGAGATAAACGAGTTAACCCGACTATTTTCCATCCTTCTTTTGCTACTGCATCATCAACGGCTTTAAATTTTGGGTATTTTTCAATTTGTTTAGAAACCCATCCTCTAGCAAAATATCGTCCGACTAAAAAGGCTAAAATTGCACCTAAAATAGAAGCAATAGATACTAAAATTGAACCTTTTACTACATCAAAAATAACCCCTGCACCTAAGGTTAAAATAGATGCAGGAATTAATAAAACGGCTGATAACATATACGCTAAGATAAAAATAAGATAACCAATCGTTCCTAAATCTTGTATCCATTGTAATAAACTTTGTAAGGTTTCAGTGATACTAAAAGTATCTAAAATTCCTAGCTGTTTGATAGCAATTATTACCATAGCAGTTAACACAGTGATTCCTCCTAATTTTAACAGTAGTCGGTTTGATTTTTTCTTTTGTATCATGGTTAATCTCCTTGAATTAATAGCCATATCAGTTAAATTAATGATCCCCCACAACTCGAACCACTTCCAGCAGTACAACCATAACAATAATCAGCGGTTTTGATGTCAGTAATAACGTCTAAATTACCAATATTCAACAAGGTTTCTACGGTTAACATTTCCCCATTGGGTAAGGTAGCTGGAATGTTTTCCATTTGGTTAAAATCACAATCATAAACATTGCCTAGATAATCAATAGAAAGTTGATTACGACACATAACATGATCAAGGGTTTTGTGGTTATAATGAGACTCTATAAATTGAATATAAGGGGTATATAATTTTTTATGTTGTAAATAGTTTTTTATTCTCCCAATCGGTAAATTAGTAATAGTGAATAATTGATTAAACTTGATATTAAAATTATCTTTTAAAAACGTTTTATAGTCTTCTTCTAAGTTAGTTTGATTAGGAGTTAAGGAAAAGCTTTCATTGCTAGGAATAGAAGGATTATAAACTAAATCTAACCCTAAATCAGGATTACTACCGTAGCCTAATTTGTTAAGGTTTTGAATAGCGCGGATAGAAGCATTATAAACTCCTTTTCCTCTTTGTTTATCCACATTATCTTCTAAATAACAAGGCAAAGAAGCAATAACTCGTAACTGATTTTCAGTAAAATATTTAGGTAAATATTCAAAACCAGGCTCAAAAAAGATAGTTAGATTTGAGCGTACAATGACTTCTTTTTTTGCTTTTCTAGCTGCTTCAACTATGGGGTTAAACCCATAGTTCATTTCTGGTGCGCCTCCAGTTAAATCAACGGTTTCAATCTGTGGAAAGCGATGAATTAATTGAATTAATTGTTGACAGATTTCTAGGGATAATTCTTCTGTTCTTTGGGGACTTGCTTCCACATGACAATGGTTACAAGCAAGGTTACACCGTCTACCCAAATTTATTTGTAATACGGTTATTTTTTGTTTAGTTAATGTTTGTTTTATTTTTTGATGAAATGGTATTACTTGATTAGTATCTACAGAAATCATTTTTTTCTCCATTCAATAAGTTAACAGTAATCTGTAAGTAATTACTGTTAACCAATTACTAAATAATTAACAACATTCTCCAGGGGTACAACAGTCCATATCTTCTTTAACTTCTGTTAGATGATAATTACTGCCTTTCGTTTCTTTAGGATGGCGAATTGCCTTATTTTTACAACTAAATTCGGTTGCTTCTTCTAAGGGTATTTCTTGATAAGGAGGAACACCAATAATATCTTTTTGATAAGGACTTTCTGTACGGGTTAAAATCTGATAAGTTTTATCACAAACGGCCATCCTTTCTCCTCGACAAAAAATATGTCCATCATCATCTTGAACTTGTTTCCAAGGACCTGTATAAATAATGGATTGTTTTCTTTCTAAACAGGGTCCTTCTTTTCCTTTATACGCACGAATGGTCATAGAACGAAATTCAACGCCATCAATAACTTGCCAGGGTATTTCCTCTCTTTTGAGAATTTCAACTCCATAAAATCCTACATTTTCAAACATCTTTAAAAATTGATCTTCTCGAAATGCTCCTGCAATACAACCACTCCATAAATCAGGATCCTTCAGAATATTTTGGGTAGGATCTTCATCACAAACAATATCAGAAATAACTGCCCTTCCTCCTTGTTTCAAAACGCGATATAGTTCTTCAAACAACTGTTGTTTATCTTCAGGTTTAACTAAATTTAAAACGCAGTTGGAAATGACTACATCAATGCTATTATTCGCAATTAAAGGAGACGTTTTACGTAAGCGATCGCATTCACTTTCAAACTGACTTAAATCATCCACAGATTGAATAGGATGCTCCCTTAACCAACCTTCAACTAAGTCTAAATCTAACGTTAAATCTTGTATTTTACCCTTGACAAATCTGGTATTATATGATCCAATTTCATCAGCTATATCTTGTTGATATTTACGGGCAATTTTCAACATCTCATCATTAAAATCAACCCCAATGACTTGACCATTTTTACCTACCTTTTGCGCCAAAATATAACAGTTTTTCCCTGTTCCTGATCCTAAATCTAAAACCGTTTCTCCCTCATTAACATAATGAGTAGGATCCCCACAACCGTAATCTTTTTCGATGATTTCTTGGGGTAAAATTTCTAAATAACTACCGTCGTATTCTGTGGGACAACATAAACTAGGTTGTTGAACTTTTGCCCCTTCCTGATAACGATCTAGGACAGTTTTTTCGATATCATAACTAACAGAGTTTGAAGTGTGAGATGTTACCATTTTTAGCCGTAAACTACCTTTGATTGATTACAAAAGAAAAACACAATAGACCATTGCTTCAGGAATGTAATACCATTAAAAAAGAAAGAAATGAGAATTTCCTGAGATTTGCCTTAACTTTCTTAAGATATCATCTATTTGTTACCCATAACTCAATTATGTCTGAGTCTTTGATCCAAGAAACTAACCCTGATTTATCTGAAATTTTAAGTGAATTACAGTCATTAAAAGAAAAAGTAGCAACTTTAGAAGAAAAACTAAAGTTAGTCTCAGATATCAATAGATATAGTCAATTACAAGAATTTCTGAAAGCAGGAAACTTCAAAGAAGCGGATCAAGAAACCACTAGAGTGATCCTCGATGCAGTTAACCGTAGTCGGGATGATCTCACCCCCAACGACATGAAACAACTCCCTTGTAATATTTTGCAAGTGATTGATAGACTATGGCGAGATTATAGTAGCGATCGCTTTGGGTTTAGTATTCAGTTGCGTCTTTATATGGAGGTAGGAGGGAGTCTAGACACCCTACGCGCTCAAAATATAAGTATACTAGAGAAATATGGCGATCGCGTGGGATGGCGAAAAAATGGACAGTGGCAAGGGGATAACTATCCTAACTTTGATTTTACCTTATCCGCTCCTGTCGGGTGTTTTCCTGCTATTTGGTGGAAGTCTCCTTATGGGTTTAAAATGGCAACTTTTTGTTTTATGCGGTTAATTGAATGTGAGTTAGTTCAATGAAAAAGATTGTTAAGTTTGTGATAATTTTCAGTTGTTGCTGTTATCCTTTTGGACAAATTTTAGGGCAAGGAAGACTCGATCGCCCTACTTTTTTTAGGGATGGACAACGATTAATGGATCAAGAAATTCAACGATTACAACAACAATTTGATCCCAGTAATATTGAACATCCTTCCCAACTGCTAACCATTGATACGGGACAATTTCGCTGGCAAAAATTTGTTTTTCAAGATGGGAATTTTTCTATTTGGATACCTCAAGGACTACAAAGTTCAGAAACCGTTACCATTAATTTAGGTGAAAGTAATTTATCTTTTGAAGTTTTAGCTAGTCATCCCCAGAATTACCGTTTTGTAGCTGCTTATTCTAATCGTTTAACCTCTACTCAAATTACCAATTCAGAACAATTGCTTAATGAAGTTACAAAGGGAATTATTAAAGAAACTAATTTTACTTTATTGACAGATGAAAATATAACTTGGGAACAATATAAGGGAAAAAAATTAACCATGCAAAATGAAGATGAATTAATTAGTTTTCGGGTTTATCTCATTAACGATAAGGTTTATGTCTTAGCTGCTGGACAGAATTATAATAATCAGGATATCTCAGAAAATATCGTCAGTTTCTTTGATTCTTTTCGTCTTCTCTAAGTTATTATCTATTGAAACTTATTTTTATTTTTTCGCATTCCCTTAGTCAAATAAGCTAACATAAAAACCGTTAGCCCCATCATGGCAAACTGTAAAGATTGAGTGGTTAAAGTTGCTGTTAAAATTAACAATAAACTTAAAAACCAGATAGGAAATTTTGTAAACATTAATTATTAATCTTAATCAATTTTAGATTGAAATATGATAACATCAATTTCCAAAAGTAGGGTTCAATGGCCGTTGAACCCTAAAATATCTACTTTATAAAAATAGAAATGAACTGGGAACGTATGGATTAGGTGCATTGTTAGTGATTCTACCGTTTCTGTCATACCATTCAATGACATAGTCTGTCAATTTAAGGCTAGTAGCTTCTTGGACTTTACCAAGATCAATGCCCAATTTAACAACTTTGATGTTCAAACCAAACTTAAACCCAGGTTTATTAAGGGTGTTGCCATCCTGAAGTGCTGTACGAAAACGCAAAGATTGAAGGATTTTACTTTGAGCTTCGAGTTGTTCAAAAGTATCATCATGAGGCTGTCCAGATTTAGGATCTAAATGAAAATTGAGATTGTCTGGTGCAACAAAGGTTGCTTCCAAGAAATGTCCTGCTTGCTGAAATGTCAGGATATCTAAAATTAAGCCCCGATGTTCCTTTTTATCTAGAAAATCTCTGATTAATGTTGAGTCAATTCTTAATTGTTTTGCTAAAGATTCAAGATATCTTGATTTCTTTTCGGAATCTGCAGAAGTGTACTGATAGTACTTATTTAATTGTTGAGCAATTAGGGAATGACCACAAGCAAAACCCGATAAGCCTTTTTTACTCAGTTTGTAGATCTCGTCGTCTTTTTGTGTCTCTTTTTCCCAGTAAACAAATCCAGATTGATAGGATAAGGAATTGATCAGATCATATTGTCCTTGTTTCGTCTTCTTTTTATAGTCTGTGGGTGTGTCAATAGGGGAACCAATAGAACCGGAAGCTTCAGCAGCCGTATAAACTTGTTTGAACAACATTGTAGTTCTTTGGGTTTTGAAGATTTCATCAGATCTATTAGATGAGAAATTTTGATAGGTATAGTTAGTAAACTTAGCATTGCCATAGACTCCTGCCATTAATTGTGCTTTAAATATTCCTCCATAGGACAGATATACATCCTCATTACCAACCTGGCCGGCACCACCAATTCCCGCTTCAGCAGCTATTTCAGCTTGAATACCATAGGCATGAGAAAAAAGAGAGAAAAAGGTAGCTTCGTAGGGCAGTTCGATCTTAAAAGATTGGTTTTTCGCCGTCACGAGACTAAAGATAAAGTCATCTATTTGTTTAAAGCGATTGAAGTGTTTAGGCTTGGGTTCAGTAACCTGTAGAAAAACACCGTTAGCATTGGCTGCAGCAGATGCAGAGGCTTCTAGTTTAGGAATAAAGTTTAACGAGGCATATTCGAGGATTTCAGCACTTGGAGCTTCAAAATCAGACAAGGGATCTAGTTTTATAGCGAGTTTCCCGTTGATCTTTCCTTCCATCACTCGTCCATTCATATTCATCAGACAATATCGTCTGAACTTGTTGGGGTTGTTACGTTCAGATTGACATTCTGAGAGAATCAGACGAATGGCAGAGGCTTTGCCCGTAGCATCTATCTCAACATCTAACTTAAAGCAGGGTAACGTAACAGGGAAATCAAAAGCAATTTTTACACCTGCACTACCCCCTGAAGTTTGAGTGGCTAAACTGGTGGCACCAATAACATCATTATCAGCAATCAGGAAATTCCTCATTTCCGTTTTCAAGTCAGCCGGTGTAATCTCATCAAGATCGTAGATTGAAAGGATCTTCTCCATCAGATAAGTAAAGAGAATGGTTGGTGATGTGGCATAGTAGTCCCCTTGGGTCAAAAGGTCTAATAATTCAGGATCTAGTCTTTCTTTTACATAGGGATGTCGCACCAATTGTGATAAGTGAACTGAAATTTGTTGTTGTAATTTTTCAAGGACTTCTTTTCTTTCTTGCTTTTTAGGATTATTACCATTAAGGTTAAACCATCTACTAATTCGATCAAGAACTCCCATTAAACTAACGACTATTCTCAGTACACCTTTTCCTGAACTATAATTCTTCTTGATCTCTTCATATTTTTCTAATCTTCTCACAATTGTTGCATAAGTTGTCAGGCGAAATCGTTCTGTAATACTTACATAACCTGCTTTGTTTTGTAATTCTTGACTGGTCATTATTTCTCTGTGTTCGTTCATTTCAATTAACTCCTTTTGTGTTGTTGTTGATGTGGGACGAGTCATGACTAATTCTTTGTGAGTTGCTGTTGACTCTGGTTCAATGGTTTTCAACTCATCTTGATTGTTAATTAACTCAGCTTCAATCGTTTTTAACTCATCTTTATGGGTAATTGAAGTTGGTTCAACTGTCATTAATTCATTTTGATTTTTGTTTGATCTTCCTTGATTTTTGGACTTTTTCAGTTTAGCCATCATCAAGTAAGTTATCATGTCCATTGTCATAATTTCCTTGAATATATATACCATGTTTTTCGATCAAAAAATCAATTTTTATCGCTTTTTAAACATAGTTTTTATTCCATTTGTTAGCCATTTTTTGAGCTTCAATATTCAAGATGTTTAGTAACAGTTCCTGTCTGTAGCATTGATTTATTTCGAGTCTACCATAGGAATCAGTAATAGGAATAAATAGATCTTCAACATCCTTTCTAAAATCTTCATCTGGATGTAACCAAAGGATAAAAACGTGCAGAGAAGGAATGGTTAAAAGCTTTATTTCATAGTCATGTTCTTGCGTTTCTGGTAATTCCTGAGCCACGTTAACTGCATCCATTATTTTTTTACCCAAGTGAGAGGTACTCTTATTTTGACTAACCACTTTATTTTCCTCAGATATGGTTAGTTCTTCTATTTCATATTCTCTTCCTATTCCTAGAAGTATTGCTCCTGTCCATTTTGCATTTGAAATGAGATTTCTTTTTTTGATGTTATCGATAGTCACCGAATAGGTTTTAGCATGAAATTGACACAAAGAGGTTTCCCCTTTATTGGAACCGTGAACGAGAAATACACCCATTGGGAGTGGAGTTTGAGAAACGGTGGGGTGTTTTTCGAGATGACTTAGAATGGTCTGAATATTGTAGTTAGGTATGGTTTCTTGCTGAATTGCCATGACGATTGCTCCGAATAAAATAGGATGAATAAAAGTTTAGTCTTCCTTAACAAAATCCATTTCGTGTTTATAGTTCATAATTTCTTTAATTGCCAACTCTATTTTCGTTCGTTCTTTACTAAGTTGTTGAAGATAGATATTAACTTCTTGTTGATCTTGACTATCAAGAACTTTGGCATATAACAGATGAACTCGGTGCAATGCTCTAGATGCTTGTTTTAATTCCCTTGAAGCACGATAAGCAAGAGAACCAGCATTTTTAGCATTATTTAAAGAGGTTCCGCCATCATCAAGGGTAACATTCGTCAGAATATCCTGTGCTATTTCTTGAGTTTCGTGGTAGTAATTTGATGCCTCTGAGGCCATTTCTGTAATTTTAGCAGCCAAAGAACGGACTTTATTCTTATTTTTAGATAGGTTTAGACGATCCTTCATTAAAAGATTATCGTCTAAAACATTGGGATCTGAATCTGAAGTTTCAGGGATATTGGTAACATCCCG
>JASJDW010000154.1 GCA_030064955.1 Crocosphaera sp. | reverse complement strand
GGTTGTACCAAAATTACGGCAATAAATCACTCCTTTTTGCTGCATTGCTTGCCTGTTCCATAGTCGTAGGATTGACCCCGTCTCTTACTGGCTGGAATTTCACCTTTATCTAGCAAAATATCATCATGACCCACCTTGTTCTTACTCACACCCCTATTATATCGCAGATACAAGGGGTTAAAACAAGGTGGTGTGTGCGGAATCGAATTCCGCACCTTGTGAGCGCCGTCCCCGTTCGCTCCACTGCCAGCCGTTAAAACGGACTGGCTAACTCTCGCTCACGGCTTTTTAGGTTTATTCTGTTTCAAGGTTGAGAACCTTCTCCCATCGGCCAATCTTGACGGGGAGGAAACGATTGCTCAGAATGTAGTATCGTTGCACCAGGTTCTTCGGGTTTGTTTAAACGTAACGCTGCACCAAACCCCACACCAGCAGCGATGGCGATCGCATTGGTGATTAAGAGAAATTCTAAGATAAATAACCAAGGACGAGAATTAGATACTTTCATGAACGCCTCAACACCACACAAAGGATTTAATCATCTTTTTAACCAATTACCGATAGAGCTTAGCAAGAGACGTTCAATTTGCCAAGTGATTAAGAAAGGATTAAGCTAATAATCATTTTTATTAATTTTATTTATAAGAATAATAAATGTAAAGTTTTTTGCCTAAATGTTAACTTTTAAAATTTAGCTAAATTCCTTGCGACCCTACAGTTAAAGCGAGTTTGGCATCTTTTTGATGTTTTTTTAAATCTAAAGAGAATGGGACGATTCCTAGAGTGTAACTGCTGATACTAGGCAATTAAGAAATACTAGGTTAATCTAGTCGATGATGAGTATACCTTATAAGTCTCACTATTTTACATTAGATTGTAACTTTAATGACAAAATTAAAATCTTAAAAAACTATTAAGGTTTTATAATGAGGAGTGTTATCAGGAGGAAAAAACGTGTTTACTCGATTAGCTCAACAACATCGTGATTTTGTGAGGGACTTAGTAATGAACTTGCAAGCATTGGCTATTGTCCTGGAAAATCGCGGTTATTTAGCTTCTTGCTATACCTGTGGTGGGGAAATGAATAGTGCTTCGTTTATGGTTAGTTTAGGGAAGGATCATCTGATTCGATTTCTGGTATCTGACTATGGCATTACTTGGACAGAAATGCGGGATGACCGAGAATTAATGAAATTAGAAGGTGCAGAAGCTATTAGTCAATTACAGGAATTGGCTAACTTGATCAAATATCAAAACCCCAACGAATCTTCTAATATTATTGACAACTCATCCTTTAAAGAACTGCAAAATATGGCCTAAATGTTGCGAATACAGTTAATTCTCAAATATTTCAAAGCATCTGCTTATTTTTCCTCAAAATCAACAGTATTGTTCCCACTGTTGATTTTTGTTTTTGTGAACACAATAAAATGAGGGGTTAATCTAAGTTAACCCCTTAAAAACACATTAAAAATGCGTATTAACCTAAGAAAATATTAACCTAAGATTGTTTTAATCAGGTCAATATAAGGAGTTTGACAGAGCAGATAAGCAAAAAATGCTCCCCCTGCACCCCCAACAAAGAAACCATTAGCAAACTCACCCCAACCTTCAGAGGTTCCTAAATCTTCAGGAACGTCAGGAGTGGTTAAAGTTGTAGTGGGTTTAGTCACGCCAACACTAGCGTACATAGATAAAGCAATGGTTAAAATAGCAACCAGACCCACTGCAGCGAGTAAACCAGCGGTGCTTGCATATTCGCTGTTACGTAACGGTCCAAGCAGGTAAAATGGTCCATAGATAAAATAACCATGAGCCATACCAATCTCTAAACCACGACGGTTAGCCGATAAACCTTTACGGTAAGCAGGAAGGTTTCTGATAAAAGGAATAGAGAACCCTGAAGAATTAACGGGAGTGGCTAAATTGCCCACTTGAGGGTCTCCACCATGTTGAATTACGTCGATTGCCATTTGGATTTCTCTGTGAATTATTAAACTTTGGCTGTTTTGACACCCTCCCTCGCCTTAAAAGGGCGGGGATTCTAAAATCTCACGATTTAGGTTTCTGTTTCATAGCAACTGCCAACCCTCTCAATGAGATTTGGTCTTATGTTCGCTCCACAGACTGACACCGTGTGTCCCACGGCCTTATGGGTCGAAATCCCGAAAAGCAGAATTTCTTTATTTATGAAGTATATTGACTAGCCTCCCCTTTTTGTATTTCTCTGGCCAGAATGTTAAGAATCTTTATAATTGCTCCATCTCGGCGAACTTTCCAGTAGGATTCAGGATGTTACCACTGTACATTGAAAATATAGGATCATAACAAATGACAGGTACATACGCAGTTGCTTACTTACCAGCCATTTTCGTTGCCTTACTCCCCGTCCTTGCTTTTGCTGTGATGGGTCTTTTATTCATTTACGTCGAATCAGAAGCTTAAACTCTTCTTTTCGTTGTCATATCCCCCCGACCCTCTCCAGTGGGTATGGGGCGGATTTTTCCATTTTATCTTTCTTCCAAAAGAAGACCATAGGCTATGCTGACGGGATGAATTTTGGGTAGAGCTTGTCGGTTTTGTAGTATAATGTCAACTAGCAGTAAAGTGCATCAAATATCAAGGGGACTGGCTTCCCTTACCTCAGATCGTCGGAACAAATATCGCCCTTGAAATTGTAATGGTGACGCGACTGGTAGATTAGGTTTAGCTCAAAAAGCACAGCCAAGCAACTAAATAGAATTTAGAGCCGTTGGCGGTCGGTGCGCCCGTGAACGTTAAACAAACAGCCCAGTAATGGCGGTCTGACGGGGACTATTTCGGTAGTCTAGTTAAGAGTTTATATGGGAATCCCTCGTTTTTAACGATGGGAGGTTCAAAATAGAAGACACTGCCATAAGACGGTCGGGTATTAGACCCTATTGCTAGAAGGGGTGACAGTGTTCCCTTATCTTCAAAGTATTAGGTATTCCCCACACCCTACACCCTACACCCCACACCCCACACCCATGAGCGAAGCGACGATAACTGATAGAGGAGGGATATAATAAAAGATGAATTTAAACATACCGAAGTTTACTCATTTTCCCTTATTAAATCATCCGAGTGAAATTATTGATGTTAGATCGGAAAATGAGTTTGGTGAAGATCATATTCCTGGGGCGATTAATTTACCTGTTCTCTATAATGAAGAACGAAAAGAAATTGGAACGATTTATAAACAAGTTTCTCCCTTTGAGGCTAAAAAATTAGGTGCATCATTGATTTTTAATAATATTTCTCAGCATATTAATCAGCATTTTTTAGATAAAAAAACTGATTATTACCCTTTAATTTACTGTTGGAGAGGAGGACAAAGATCCCAAAGTTTAGCTGTGATTTTAGCTCAAATTGGTTGGCAGGTAACGGTTTTAAAAGGAGGATATAAAACCTATCGTTCTCATGTTTGTAAACAATTAAAAACGTTGCCATTACAATTTAATTATAATATTCTTTGTGGATTAACAGGAACTGGAAAAACGTATTTTTTACAAGGTTTAAAACAAAACGGTTATCAGGTTTTAGACTTAGAAAAAGTTGCTAATCATCGCGGTTCATTATTAGGTGAAGAATGGAAAAATAATTTAAAAAGTCAACCATCACAAAAGTATTTTGATTCTTTATTATTGCAAGAATTTCAGAAATTTGACCTAACTCAACCGATTTGGATAGAATCAGAAAGTTATAAAATTGGAAATGTTTATCTACCAGGAAGTTTATGGAAAAAAATGAAACAGTCTCCTTGTTTTGAAATTCAGTTACCTTTAGAAAAAAGGGTAAATTTTCTACTAGAAGAGTATTCTCATTTAACGGAAAATCCAGACATTCTTAAACAAAAATTACACTATCTTAAAACTTATTATGGATGGGATAAACTGAGTCAATGGTATGATTGGATAGATAAAAAACAATGGAAAAAACTCGTTCAAGATTTATTAATTACTCATTACGATCCAGCTTATCAAAGATCTTTAAAAAAAATATCTTCAAAAATAATCAAAACTATTAAATTATCAGATTTAAACTTAAATTTTTTTATAAAGAGTTTGAGATAAGTTTATGATTATCAAAACTGTAACGGCAGGTTTAAGGTTCAAAAATTATCCCCATAAAGATAATATTTTCGGTTTCATTGTCTCGAATAATACAGAAAAAAGGACGATCCACAATAAAAGAAAAGGATGTTTCTTCCTTATCCATTAATGCTTTTTGACTCAGTAAATCATTTTGAGGAGGTGTTTTAACTCCTTGTTCATTAATGGCTAAAGTAGTTTGGTGTTTCAGACCATTAATATAAGTGGGATGAGAACTTAACTGCGAAAATTCTGCTTTAGCGGGATCAAACATGGTTGAAAATCCTAAACGTTTTAAGGATTCTGTGAGATCTACCTCATAATTTAACCTAAAGCGAGGTAATTCTAATAATGCTTCAGTTCTGCGAAATTGAGATAATAGTTTTGAGAACTTTTTAGATGTTAACCCCCTCACCATCTTAGATAAATTGTGTTCAGACTTTGGCAAAAATAAATATAAACTGAAACGCCCTTCTTGGCCAGGAAGTTCTATCCCTTTTAGTTGAGAAGTTTCCAGGACGTTATAGATTCCTTGACGAGACATAAAAGGATAAGTTTTAACTGATTTATCCATTGAATAAAACGGTTTATTCTGGATTAAATTTCTGTCAAAGCCAACTTTCCAGAACCCTTGAAAAGAAGCAGTATTGATCAGAAACAGAACATCATCAGCTTGGGTAGAATCCATGATAGTCTGAATAGATCCTTGGGTTTCTTCTGTAACCCAACGGTTCATAATTCCTCTAGCTTCAGAACTAGCAAAATCTAAATTTGTGATTTTAGCTTGATAATAACTACGACTATTTTTAAGAAATTGATAACGAAAAGAAAACCCTTCCCTAGCCCAAAGGGAATGAGTAATGGCTAAAGGACCATAAGACGAATAACCATTTAAGTCCTGTTGTAGCATTTTATTGCCACGGTTGAGGGTATCGACATTAATGTTATTCAAGCTTAAACCCCTAGCAATTTCTTTTTGAGTGGTTCCTGTCGCCCCATTGTAGAGCATAGATAAGGTAAGGGCGATACTGGTGGGAGAAATCAAGATATTTTGGTTTTGTTGGTTTTTCCTTAGAGTAGAGAATAACTTAAAGCCAAATTCTACTTGTGCATCAACCAAGCGTCTTTTGTCAACAGTGGGTTGAGGAAAAATCATTCTTGGGGAAACTTCTTTTAGCCCTTGAACGTCTGTGAAAATACTTGAGAAATAGGGTTTTGAGATAGCAATTAAACCACTCAAACAACAGAGAGAGAGAAAGCCAACAGTGGCTTTCGTCATTTTTAGAGTCCTCATTACCATCCATCCTCTTTACAATACGGCAATGTTCACTGTGGTTAGCTTTAACAGTCCCATGTTCCTAAGCATCAATACTTGTGTAAGCAGTTCAATGAGTTGTGTCTTTGTGGATCAACAATGTCTCCTTCTTTGAGGATATAATTGATTGCTAAACATGAATCTAATAAATTGTAAATAAATCATTAGAACTGTTAATGTCTTTCTTAATGGGGATCAGCAACGGAGGTTAATCAAAACTGTGAATATCCAAGAAATTATGACAAAAGGTGGCGTGGCTATGTGGCCCCTACTGATTTTGTCTGTGTTGTCGTTAAGTACCATTATTGAACGTTCTATATTTTGGATACGATTTCTACTCAAAGAAGGGAAAATTTTGAATCAAGTCCTAGAAACCGCTGCTCGCAACTGGGATGCTGCTCCTAAAGTGGCTAGAGACCATAGCAAACATCCTATAGGCAGTTTTCTCTATGGACCTCTGAGATTAGCTGATCCTGATCCAGAGGTTTTCCATTTAGCTTTAGAATCAGCTGCCGATGATGAACTGGCCTTGATGAAACGGGGGGATAAGGTTTTAGAAGGGGTCATTGCCCTGTCTCCCTTACTAGGATTATTGGGAACCGTTTTAGGATTGATTACCTCTTTAGGCAACATCCAAATTAGCGATCTCGGCACTTCCTCCACCACGGGTGTTACCCTAGGTATCGGAGAAGCTCTAATTTCAACCGCTACGGGACTAATTGTTGCCATTATTAGTTTGACCTTTTATCGAATTTTCCAATCCCTCTGGTCGAATCAGGTAAGGGTCTTCCGTAAAGCCGGTAGTGAGTTAGAAGTGATTTATCGTCAACGCTGGTCAGACAGCAACGGAAATCCTTCTGCGTTTTCTGGCAATACTCCCTCAAAGTTTACAGACACTTTTGATGAATAAGCACTAATATACTCATTTTTTTTAACATTGACCTATGACTGTTAATAACACTTCTCAAAGACGATCTCAGACGGCTTCGGTTCATTCCCGTCCCCTAAAACTGTGGCAAGATTCTTCTTTCCAGCAAGAAGTACGCATCGAAATTTTACCCATGATCGATGTGATTTTTTGTATTTTGACCTTTTTTATCCTCGGGGCGGTCGGCCTGTCTCGTCAGCAAGCTATTAGTTTAGATTTACCCAAAGCAGCATCAGGAAACCCCCAAATGCGGGAGATGTTGGTGGTGAGTTTGGATGATTTTGGCCAAGTTTATGTGGAAAAACAATTAGTCACTCGTAACCAATTATTCGATCAAATTAAGAGCTATCATCAGTTAAACCCTGAAGGTTTAATGGTTCTTCATGCCTCCAGAAATGCCACCTATAACGAGGTCATTCAAGTCCTGGATATGTTAAAAGAAGTAGGGGGCGATCGCGTTGCCTTAGCTACGTTACCTGGGGAAAATGAAACTAATACAGGCAGTTGGAATGATCCGAGTTTGAGTCCTTTACCGTCCCAAAACCCTGTACCTGGGGGCTATCCCAATAATTTTCCCTCAACCATACCTAATAATTCTGCTAACGGGGTAGGTAATTATCCGACTAATCCTTTACTCCCTTCTCAACCCAATGGGTCAACGATTCCTCAAACCACTACACCTAATAATTAACCTTTAACAGAACAATTTAATCTTATCAGAGGCTCCTCACTAAACCGCCGTTTCTCGCCCCTTTTACTTCGTTTTTTACATCTCAAGGCATCATTCGACAAGCTAATAATTGTTCTTCTAAGGCAGCGATGCGATTATAAGCTGCCGTTAATTGTGCTGTTAATCGTCTAACCTGAAGATCCGTGGTTAATAAAGGTTCTTCTTCAGGGGCAATTAAGGTGTGAGTTTCACGATCATCGAGTAAAATATCTTTATGCTCCATCACTGACTGATAGTGGTTCGTTTTAGACGTACTAGGAGACACTGAAGGAGACAAGCTTGCTATAGACGGGGGTTGACTAGATGATAACTCGTTAACCATGGCCTCACTGTGAAGGTGAGATGTCCCCATCTGTAGGCTAAGCTGTTCAACAATATGATGGAGTTGTGTAACTTTTTGATTAAGTTCATTAATTTGTTGTTGTAGCCCATCCATAAGAATGCCCATCACTAAAAACTGTGCTATTGTCAATCCTAGAATTACCTGAGACAGATAGTTACAGATTCCTGATTCATTTAACGATTACTTCACTACTCTTCATTAAACGATAATTAATTGAGAATCTACTCACAGATCTGATCTCCGACACATCAATCCCTAAAACAGCACTGAGGTTATACTAGACATAAGGCACAATCGCCATGATAGCGGCTTTCAATAAATCCCATCGAACAATCAACTAGGTGGCAACGATTTTAACTCTAGAAACTTTGCGTAATATGTCAATAACTTATCCTGCTAGTTTTCTTATTTTCTGTTGGATAACATTGATTAGCTGTTCTTCAACGGTTATTACAACAACACCCATAACAATGGAATTTAGTCAAATTTCTTCTTTAAACTTACCAGAAATTGCTCCAAAGTATCGTAATCAATGGACAGAAGAATTAGAAAAAGATTTTCAAAAAAGGGCTTTAGAAATTATTGATTTCTATGCTGGCCCAAAAACTTATGGGAATGGCTATGGAGAAAACGAAAAACGGTCTTATCCTAAAGCCATGTTAGATTTTCTAGCAGGAAATGAAGAGAAGGCGATCGCTTTTTTACAGCAAGAAGATCCACAGGCAAAACAACATCAACATACTGATGGCATTGATTACTATTATTGTTTTACCTTAAAAGGACAAATTCGTAAGTATTTTTTGTATGGAAAATTTCTTGATCCTGACTATAAACAGCGAATGTTTATGGGGGCAAAAAAATGGACTGAAGAAGATCCTTTAATGCGTCCTCATCCCGTTTATGGGTTAGGTGATGGTAGTGGTAGAGACTGGGATATTCGTCGTCGAGGAAGATGGGTTGATGGACGAAATACAGATAATTTAAGGGCGATGAGAGAAACATCTGTCTATTTAATGGCCGAAGAAACAGGTAATGAAAAAACACGTTTAATTTATAAAGAGAAAATCCAGCGATATGTCTGGGCTTTATATCATATTGGTATGGGAGAATGGGACTCAGAAGTGTATCATGGACATACTTTTGCCCCCTATCTAAATCTTTACGATTTTGCTCAAGATCCTGAAGTTAAATTATTAGCAAAAGCGGCCTTAGATTGGATGTCTATGGCTGCTGCTATTAAATATTATCGAGGGGGTTGGGGAGGTCCAGTAAAGCGAGATTATGGAGGAGGTAATGTTGCTATGGGGTCATCAGCTGCACGGACTTTTTGGTTATATTTTGGAGACAGTCCTTTACCCAATAATCGTCCTGAAACAGATAGTTTATTCTTAATTACCAGTTCTTATCGTCCCCCTTTAGCTGCAGTAGCATTAGCTCACAAAAACTTTAAGAAATCTCTAGAAATTTTGAGCAGCAAACCTTTATATGAAAATTGGAAACCTGGCAATTCTGATGAACCTGGTTACTGGGAAACTCAGTTTTTTGGCCATAGTTATCAAATGGGTAGTTTAGTAGCAAAATTTGCCGATGGAGATGTTGCTCCGTTCAAATTAATGGCTTATAATTCTCAAAGAGGGGTTGATTATTTTGTGGCAAATACTGGAAAAAGATTCGTTACTCCAGGAAAAAAGCTAGGGGATCAAATAGGACAATATCGTAATCTTTTAATCTGGTTAAGACCTCCTTCACAAGCTAATTTTAATTTCCAAATTCCTAAGAATGCCATGGCAGAAATTGAAGATAATATTTGGTTCTTTAAATTGGAGAAAACGTGGTTAGCTGTTCATCCAATTAATTTAAAGCCCTACCAAGAAGTAATAAATAAAAAAGAAAAATATTCACAAGAAAAATTTTTAACAGCAGCCAGAAATAATGAAAAGTTTTATGGATTTGTTTTAGAAGTTGGAGAACAAGAAACTCACGATAGTTATGAACAATTCAAAGAAGATATTAAAGAAAAGAGTCAGCTTAATTTAGAAAAGCTAACTAAAGGAATTGTTAATTATCAAGGAAGTAAACAACAAACTTTACAATTAATTTATAATCCCATTGACCTCTTACCTATGATTATCCGTAATGGAAACTTACATCAATGGTCAGAAAATTCTGCCCTTTATAATAGTCAAACAAAAGACAAATCTCCTATCTTTTTAGATTACAAAGAAGGAAAGCTACAAGTAAAAGCAGGAGGATATGAGTTTCAAACTCAAGTAACTAATGATAGACATGTGGTCATTTCCCCCTGATTTTAAGAGAGCAAAATTATTTGGTTAACCTATAAAGTAGATTAAGTTGTTTCTGGTTGATAACTTAATAACCAGAGTAAAATAGGTGATATAATAATGCAAGCAACGCTAATCAAGCCAATTACTTCTAAGGCTTGCGTAAAATTAGTATTCATCACTGTCCCCTTTGAATGCGTTTTTAGTTCTGTTAAGTATCTATACTCAACCAATAACTTTTTTCAGTTACTGTTAAGACCAGGTACTTCTAGGGTACTCAAACTAACATTAGTTTCATCAACTTTTTCCTGATAATCTTAACAAATATTTTTAGTAATCATTATTTAGATAAATAAATGTATAGTTTAGTGAAGTTTTATCCTCGCCCCGTCTGAGGTTTCCTCAGACATAGGGACGGAGCAAGCAGATTATGGACTTTAGTGGATGAGCCGTTAGTTCATGAGTATTTTGAAACAATTGATGAAATGGAAGAAATCTTGCTGAATCGTTGTAATATCCTCAGTAAAATGAAAGAAGAAATTAAAAATTTAACTCATTATCATTGGTTAAATTTCCTGTAATTTTTTAGGGGGGTATGGCAATCGGATTTGGTATAACTCACATCTTGCACCAGTACAAAAAAACCAAAAAACGAAAAGAATCTTAATCAATTTCTAGGGAGTAAGAGTCAAATCTTATTAATTAATGCCTCTTGCCTGTCTTGAGTGTGTAATTCTGAGGTTTCCTCAGAATTACACACTCGCTTTTGCCTTCCTTCACTAGACAATTTTAAACGAGGTGCGAGATCTCAGTATAACAACAAGTCTAAGGCAAATTGCTGCTCCTGAAGTTATACACGAAGTTATACATTGCGATAACACTTTAAGCAACAAAAACCAATACTATTGTAGGTAAGCAAATATGTGGAGAGGAAAACACTTATATCAATGCTTTCTGATTATCACTCACTTCCATCTGTTTCGGTTATTATTCCTGTGTACAAGGGTGGGATCGCATTTTATCATTGCTTAGCTAGTCTAAAAGACAGTTTATTGCGTCCTGCGGAAATTATCGTTATTGTTGATGGGCATGACCCTCAATCCTATCAACTAGCTCAAGAATCGGGGGCTAAAGTCTTACAATTAGAAACTAATCAAGGGCCAGCAGCAGCCAGAAATTGTGGGGCTGAACTAGCGACAGCCGATATATTATTTTTTATTGATGCAGATGTTACCATTCACAGTGACACCATTGAAAAGATAGCAAAGGTCTTTCAAAATGATCCTCAATTGGCTGCCTTGATAGGGTCTTACGATGATCAACCAGGGTCTAACAACTTTTTATCTCAGTATAAAAATTTATTTCATCATTATAATCATCAGATTGGCTTAGAAGAGGCTTCTACATTTTGGGGAGCTTGTGGTGCAATTAAACGTGGTATCTTCCTAAAAATGGGGGGATTTGACGAAAGTTATCGTCGTCCTTGTATAGAAGACATTGAGTTAGGTTATCGTCTTAAAGCCAAAGAATATCGTATACGCTTATGTAAAAATATTTACGTAAAACATCTGAAACGGTGGACACCCTATTCCTTACTGAGAGCAGATTTTTTCTATCGTGCCTTACCTTGGACAGAATTGATCCACCGCGATCGCAATTTTGTTAACGATTTAAACTTGCAATGGTCTAGTCGCCTCAGTGTTATTTTTATCTATTCACTATTGATAGCAGTTTTCGCCAGCTTTTTATGGCCAATGCTTCTAATCCCAGCAGGATTACTCATAATTGCGTTAATCACCCTGAACTGGTCAGTTTATCAGTTTTTCATCAAAAAACGGGGATTTTTATTCACGTTACAAGTTCTACCCTGGCACTGGTTCTATTACTTCTACAGTGGGTTAGCGTTTGCCATTGGTACAGCTAAGTATCGACTCAGCAAAAAAACCCCCGCTTTATCTCATCAAGCTTAACATCAGATTTTTAACTCGACAAAACTTACAAAGAAAACAAATCATGCAAGCAA
>JASJDW010000153.1 GCA_030064955.1 Crocosphaera sp. | reverse complement strand
CTAACTTCATCCTTGGAAACCTTGCCCACCCTACAAAATTCGTTGTTATTATTTCTTTAGGAACAGTCTCTTAGTAAAATGAATAATTAACAATTTTAAGAGGAGATATAGCAGTTCCCATACTTGTGAGGTACAAATTCTTCTAGTTTTAGAAGTCAGGAGGGCAGGAGGGCAGGCTTCGCCTGTGCTACGCAGCAGAAGTTGAATATTAACTGTACCTCATGAGTCCAAGAAATGCTATAATCATCAATTATTCATTATTAATGATGGATTATTCAACGGATCTGATAGCACGAACTAATTGTTCTTTACTAAAAGGTTTAGTAACATAGGCATCAGCCCCTTGTTTCATAGCCCACATCCGATCTAAATCTTGATCTTTTGAAGTGCAAACCACAATAGGTAAATTTTGAGTTTCAGGGTTTTTACGAATACTGCGACATAATTCTAAACCATTCATCCCAGGCATCACTAAATCAGTAATAATAACATGGGGTTTGTGTTGATCAATTTTGTCCATAGCGTCTTTAGCATCAGTGGTTGCAATAACCGTGTAACCACTATCTCGCAGATAATGACTGATTAACTCCATTTCAGATGCTGTGTCTTCTATAACTAAAACTTTAGACATTGGTGAATATCCTCAAAAAGAATCGTGTATGTTTATAAATTGAGCAAGTTTCCTAGTCTTATAGTTCCCATAATTCTCAAGAAAATTGACACGCTTATACCCAAAAAAGTTTTATTTAATTTTAACTTAGATAACGAAATACTATTTTTAATAAATCTGATTGAGTAAAGGGTTTAGTTAAGTAATCTGAAGCCCCTGCAACCCTCGCTTTTGCCCGATCAATTAAACTACGATTTCCCGTTACCATAATAATCGGGGTTGTTTTAAATAAGTGATGATTTCTAATGAGTTGACAGAGGCGATAACCATCAATGCCAGGCATTCCCACATCTAATAAAATGATATCAGGTTTAAAGCGGATTATCTCTAATAAGGCTTTTTTTGAGTCATTAATGGGATGAATCACTAAATCTTCTTGATCGAGAAAACGATTAATTTCATTTAAAATGGTTGGGCTATCATCTACACACACTAACTTATATTGTTGAGTTTTATGAGCAGTTGTGGGGCTATCACTAAAGTCTTTAGTTTCATAATCATGAATTGGCTGATTAGATTCTGTCTTAGTTATGATGTGAGGTAGTTGATCAAAAGGGGCTTGAGGTGCATGGATAACAATGTTTCTAGTTTGGATAAACTTATAAATATATTGAGCAATTTTTATCTCATCTTGATTGGTTAAGACAGCTAATTGTCGAAAATTAAAACCTCTAAGGAGTTTACTAAATTTTTTAATTTGTTCAGGAGATAATTGACTTTCATCTTTATTTTTAGTAAAAAAATAAGGTCTTTGTTCAGGAGAGATAATCAAGGGAGATAAAGTTTGCCAAGTCTTTATTCTTTGTTGACATTCAATAATCACTTCTTTAAGAGCAAAGGTAACGAATAGAGGTGAAAGTTCACTTTCATTGATAAATGTGTAGTTACCATTGGTTAACGATAAAAATAATTCTAATACTTCTTCGTTTAAGGATTTGATGAGTTTAGCGGCTTGATTAGCTTGTAAATAGTTCTCTTTCAGTAACCAACTAATAGCTTGATATTCAAGGGGTATATCATCAGGATTTTGACTGTTATGTTCAAAATTTAATCGTGCTTGATGACGGACTGCTGATGTTAAAGAAGAGACGGTGTAACTTAAGCGTCGTAAATGTCGTTCTAACCGTTCAAAACAATCAAGGGAATGATTGGCGTAAACTAATTTACCTTGATAGAGATAAATTCGCCATGTTACTGAGTTATGATCAACCACTAAACACCCAGTCTTTTTAGCTTGATGGATTTTTTCTAATAGATTGATTGGCAAAAACTGTGGTGACTCTTTAACTGAATCCACGGAAATTGCTTGATAATTGTTGCGAACCATAACAATAACTTTAATTAATAACTTAACAAAAAACTAGCTTTTTTTTAATGAAAATCAGTTAACAGGTATTTGGTGGTGATTAATTTTAATGATATGAGATGGGATTAAGATTTTGCAAATCATTTTAATTTTACTGTGTTTGTTTCACAAAAACTTCAGTGTTAATACCCACATTTTGAATTTCTTTTAACTAGTATTCTCAACTTAATCTTAACTTTCATCCCATATCCTTTCTGTAAGATAGGTTATGACTAACAGTTGATACAAATCACGATCTAATACCAATTTCCGAAGGTGTCAACGGCCATTGACCCCTACTTAATCTGGAAGTACGCTGAATAACCAGCGTTGATAGCGGTTTTCAATTGGGTGTATCAAAATTTCAGTTAGTTGAGTGTGGGAGGTGTGGGAAGTGTGGGAAGTGTGGGGGGAATTTTTATTTTCCTGGTTAGTCTATTGATCTGAAAACAGCTATGAGTTGCTTGTCTCCTATCGGCTAAAGTTCTGCTACAAATATACTATTGAGGATGTACTCTAAAAATAGTTGTCAAAAAACGGAAGGGATGTATGGTAATTAAAGGGACATCTCTGAACATCATTGATATAACAGGAAAGGAAAACTTATGGCAAAACAGTTAAAACTCGTAGGAACTGGTGAAATTATCCCCACAGCGTTACACGCAGAGATGCAGCGTTCCTATCTTGAGTATGCCATGAGTGTGATTGTGGGACGGGCATTACCGGATGTTAGAGATGGACTCAAACCCGTTCACCGTCGGATTCTCTACGCCATGCACGAATTAGGGTTAACTCCTGATCGCCCCTTTCGTAAATGCGCCCGCGTGGTGGGGGATGTATTGGGTAAGTACCACCCTCACGGGGATCAAGCAGTGTATGATGCTTTGGTTCGTATGGTACAAGATTTTTCAAGTCGTTATCCTCTCTTAGCGGGCCACGGTAACTTTGGATCGGTGGATAATGATCCCCCGGCGGCCATGCGTTACACAGAAACTCGACTATCTCCCATTGCCGATCAAGCGATGCTAACAGAGATTAGTGAGGCGATCGTTGACTTTAGTAGTAATTTTGATAATTCTCAACAAGAACCAGTCGTATTACCAGCACAATTACCTAATTTACTGCTGAATGGTTGTACTGGGATTGCTGTGGGAATGGCCACCAACATTCCTCCCCATAACTTAGGTGAAGTGGTGGATGGGTTGATCGCTTTAATCGATAATCCTGAGTTATCGGACGAAAAGTTATGGAAAATTATTCCTGGCCCTGATTTTCCCACTGGGGGCGAAATTATGCAAACTCAGGGCATTGAAGAGGCTTATCGTCACGGAAAAGGGATTATTCCGGTGCGTGGGGTGGTGAAAATTGAACGCATGGATGTGGGTAAAAAACGTCGTAAGGAAAGAACGGCGATTATTGTCACAGAATTGCCCTACCAAGTGAATAAATCCGCTTGGATCGAAAAAATTGCCGATTTAGTCAACAATGGTAGATTGGAGGGCATTGCGGATATTAGGGATGAAAGCGATCGCACCGGAATGCGAGTGGTAATCGAGTTAAAACGGGATGCTGTGGCGAAAACCGTTCTTAGAGAATTGTATAAGAAAACAGCCCTACAGCAAAATTTTGGGGCGATTATGTTGGCCTTAGTGGATAATCAACCGCGTCAATTATCCCTGCGTCAACTATTAGAAGAATTCCTGAAATTTCGAGAACATACTTTAACCCGTCAATATAATTATGAGTTAGAAGAATGTCGAAATCGGTTGCATCTTTTGCAAGGGTTATTAATTGCCCTCAATGATTTAGATCGGATGATTGATATTTTACGCCATGCTGCTGATGGAACTACAGCTAAGGTACAATTTCAACAAGAATTGAATTTAAGTGAGGCGCAAGCTAATGGAATTTTAGCTATGCCTATGCGTCGTTTAACGGGGTTAGAACGACAAAAATTACAAGCAGAATACGATGAATTAGAAGGGAGAATAAATGAGTTAGAAACCCTGTTAAATAATCGTCCTGAATTCTTAAAAGTCTTAAAAAAAGAATTGCGATCGCTCAAACGTAAATATGGGGATAAAAGACGCACTCGTATTGTTCAAGCCACTGCTCAAAAAAGTCAATCTAAAACAACACAAACCTCTCAAAAACAAAGCAAAACTCCAGATCAAATTCCCTCAACATCGAACGAAAAATCAGAAACAACCAGTCAACCCTTTAGCCTGTTTACTCCTCAAACTCCTCCCAAAAATGCCATTTTAGAAATGACTTGTCAAGGGACAATTTGCTGGCGATCGCCGGATCAACACATTCCTGATAATCATGTGCCAATTTACAGTGAACCTATCCAAGAAAGGGAGCAGTTTGTTGTGATTACTGATATTGGAAAAGCTTACCCCGTCAACGTTGCTGATGTTCCACCCATTGAGATTCAACCCATTTCATTGCTGAGTTTATTACCCAAAAGCGCACAAAGAGATAGTAAAAAAATTGTTTCGCTTTTCTTTTTGTCAAATAATCAGGACAATAAAGATTTATTGTTACTGACAAATCAAGGAAAAATTAAACGAATTAAATTATCAGAATTAGAAGGATTAACCAATCGAGGATTAGTTTTAATTAAGCTCAAAGATAAAGATTATTTAGAGTTTATTTCTATCACAAAAGAAGGAGAAGAAGCGGCGATCGCCATGTCCAGTGGTAGAGTTTTACGCTTTCCCGTTGTTGATGAAGTGATTCCTATTATGGGTCGCAATGCACAAGGAAATCAAGCCTTAAAAGTGCGGTATGGAGAAACCATTGTTGGTTGTGTTGCCCTTGATGAAAATAAGACAATTTTATTAGTATCTAAATTAGGCTATGGTAAGCGGTTAAATGTGACAGGGTTACGCATGACCAAACTAGGAGATATTGGCACACAAGCCTTACAATTTACCCATAAAACTGATAGTTTATTGGGGATGATAAAGGGTACAGATGAAAAGAAAGTTACTTTATTAACTAACCAAAATAAAACCATAAATTTAGCAGCAAAAGCAGTTAGAATTTGGGGGAAAGATGGTCAAGGCGATCGCTTAGTTAAATTATCCAATCAAGAGGTGATTGCTTATGTTGTTTAAGGTTAGCTCAATATTTCTTCTACTGAGTAGTTAACTAATAGTCAGTAAGCTTAACTAAGTTACTTAGCAGTTTCCAATTTAAGTACATTTGTACAAATATAAGCAACCAGTAGACATAAGGGGGGCGTAATGCCCCCCAATTGGTGATAATTAAAGCAAAAAAGGTTTACACTAATAGGTAAGAAACTATAAAAGAATTATCAATGTCATGTTTCAGGTTAGGGATATTCTCTATCAACGCTATCGACTTCTGGAACCTTTGGGAAAAACAGCTATTGGTCATCAAACTTGGTTAGCGGATGATTTATTTTCTCCCATTGATTTATATTCTGAGCAAAAAAAACAATGGCCTTGGTTAACATGGGTTTTTAACTTAAATCAGGTTTTTCGTTCTAAGGTTTATGAAAAGGTAACAATTAAATTATTAGCATTTAATCCTCAACTTTCCTGGGAACAATTTAAACTATTTGAACGAGAAGCTAAAGTCTTACAAGGATTAGATCATGCTTTTATTCCCCGTTATCGAAACTATTTTGAAATTCCTGAAAATATGGGTAATGGGGTTTCTTGGTTTGGGTTAGTAGAAGATTATATACCAGGAAAATCATTACAGGATTTATTAGACCAAGGAGAAAGGTTTTCTGAAGCTAAAATTCGTAAAATTGCCATAAAAATTCTCAAAATTTTAATTTATTTACATGAGTTAAATCCCCCTGTTTTGCATCGAGATATTAAACCTAGTAATTTAATTTTAGGAGAAAATAATAACATATATTTGATCGATTTTGGTGCTGTTCAAGATCAAAATTCTGTAACTAATATTAGTTTTACTGTGGTAGGAACCAGTGGTTATACTCCCTTAGAACAATTTTGGGGTAAAGCGGTTTTTTCTTCTGATTTATACGCATTGGGAGCAACCTTAATTCATCTGTTAACAGGCATTTCTCCAACGGACTTACATAACCAAGATTATCAAATTGAGTTTGAGGAAAAAGTTAAGATAAACCCCAGTTTTCAAGCTTGGTTAACAACTTTAACTGAAACTAAAATATCTCAGCGTTATCAAACGGCAAGGAAAGCATTACAAGCGTTAAAGACAGGGAAAATAGCACAGAAAAATAATTTAGTTAAAGGGAGTAAAAAACATGAATTAAAAACAAAAATTAAATTAAATAAAAAAGATAAATCTCTACAAATTATCGTTCCATCCTCTCGAATAAAATTATTCAAACAAATCTTAAAACTAGAAACGACTTTAAGTAATAATCCATTAGAGTTCAGTAAAATTATTCCGTTAGTAACTGTTTCTGGACTCTTCTTTATTCCATTTTCTTTGATTTTTACGGGAATTATGTTACAAGATCCTTCTTTTATTATGGCATCCTTGGAAATCATGGGAGGTATGAGTTTTCTGATAATTTTCGTACTATTATTGATGTATTTAATCAGTATCATAAGTTCTAAAACTTGTTTAGTGTTAGACCAAGAAACCTTAAAAATACAAGAAAAAATCTTAGGATTCGAGTATCATCAAGAACAAGAATCAAAAAACAATATACTAGGGATTTTTATTCATCAATTATTGCATCAATATAACGTTACTATTAACACCAGAAAAATGATTTATCAATTAGGGAATAAATTAACAGAAGAAGAAGCGATTTGGTTAGCCAAAGAACTTGAAGATTGGTTACAAGGAGGCAGAAGGTGAGAGACTTCAAGATAGGAGATCAGTTATTCTGTTCCCCATTCCCCGTTCCCTGTTCCCTTCCCTCAACAAATATGTTCACGATTCAAATAGACTAGCTATAGATGGGAATTAGTTAATTAAATCACAAAATCATGATAAGATTTGCCAATAAAATTTTAGATAATCAATGGTTTTTTGTTCTATTAATGGGTTTACTCAGTCGAGGGGTTATCATCATAACGATGATATTCGTTGCACCGTTGCTTTCTATTTCATCGGGGAATACTATAGTTGATTTTGGGTGGGAAGTTTTTTCAGCTTGGGACAGTAGTTTATATCAACAAATAGCAGCGAATAGTTATGATAAGTTAGGGTCAGAACCAGGGGCAAATGTCGCTTTTTTTCCCTTATTTCCCTTATTGATCCGATTGGGAATGATGTTAGGATTTTCGTCTAAAATAGCAGGAATTGTCATTAATAATACTGCATTTTTTCTGACTTTGTTTGTTGTTTATATTTGGGTTAAAGAAACCAACGGAAGTTTAATAGCCCGTTGGGTTGTCGCTGTTTTGGCTTGGTGTCCCTTATCTATTTTTGGTACAGTTATCTATACAGAAGGACTTTTTTTACTGTTTAGTAGTTTAGGCTTATTTACCTTTGAAAATCAGCGATACACTCAAACAATTATTTGGGGAATATTAGCAACAGCCACTCGTATTACTGGACTGGCTTTAATTCCTACTTTTTTGTTAATTGCCTGGCGTAAAAAGCTGCCTTTTATGGCTTATATAGCAGCCTTGGGTAGTGCTGGAGGAATCTTATTATACAGTCTTTACTGTTGGTTTCGTTTTGATGATCCCATTGCATTTATTACCGTCCAATATACTCAATGGCAACGGAAACAAGGGATCGACTGGGAAGGGTGGGGACAAATGTTAGCAGAAATTACGATTGGAGGGAAAAATTGGGCAGCCGGAACCATTAATGATCCGTTGCATCCTCTTTTATTTCTATTAATTATTTCTCTGGCCTATGCAATATGGCATCATCGCGCTTCTATTGGGAAGATTTATTTTGATTATAGTTTAGGTAGCTTATGCTTATTTTTATGGCTTTTAAGCGGTGATGCGTTACTGAATACTCTTTCTGTATTGGGGGGACTGGTATTATTATGGTGCTGTCGTCAACACCTCGCTCCTCTGGCTTATGTCTATGGGTTGTGTGGGTTAGGACTTTTATTATCTTCGGGAGGAACCATTTCCTTAAATCGCTTAGCTTATGGTATCGTGTCCGTTTCTATTGCCCTAGGATTGAGTTTATCGCGATCGCCTCGTTGGGGTTATTTTACTTTAGGGTTTTTTAGTTTGTTATTGGTGACGTTTTCGCTACGATTTGCTCAACATCAATGGGTAGGGATATTGCCGTGAGACAGGTGTAATTGTTCAATTGCACCCAAAACGAATTAAGAACTAGCATAAAGATCAGTGTCCATCATTCCAAACATTTGTACAAAACTAAGCAGACAAGAAAAAATACGGCACTTTGCGAGTTATTAAAATAGACTTAACTTCTGCCTTCTGCCTTCTGCCTCAAACCTTAACCTCTTGTACTACATTAAGTCGAAAACTCCTGTATTATGTTTAATACTGATGATATTCTGGCTGATAAATACCAACTAAAACAACGATTAGGACATACAGCAACGGGTCATCAAACTTGGTTAGCCATAGATAGGGTAACCCAAGAAAATGTTACCTTAAAACTGTTAGCCTTTAGTCCTCAAATGCAATGGGACGAGTTAAAATTATTTGAAAGAGAAGCGAACGTTTTGCAGTCTCTTGAACATAATAGAATTCCTAAATATCGAGACTATTTTGACATAGATAAGGAGTTAGGCGGTGGGGTTGCTTGGTTTGGTTTAGTACAAGATTATATTCCTGGGTCATCCTTACAAGAATTATTAGAAAGAGGCAAGATTTTTACTGAAGAAGAAACTTATAATATCGCTGTAGAAATTTTAGAAATTTTAATTTATTTACATAAATTAAACCCTTTAGTGATTCACCGAGATATTAAACCCAGTAACCTCATTTTAGGAGAAGATAATCATATTTATTTAATTGATTTTGGTGCGGTACAAGCACAAGGTGCTATGACTGGTGTAACATTTACAGTAGTTGGAAGTAGTGGTTATGCTCCATTGGAACAATTTTGGGGAAGGGCGATACCGGCTTCAGATATTTACGCATTAGGGGCAACTTTGATTCATTTATTGACAGGAATATCCCCAGTTGACTTACCTCATAAAGATTCTCAAATTCAATTTTCTGATAAAGTTAATATTGCTAACTATTTTGTTTATTGGTTAGAAAAAGCCACTAATATTGCTATAGAAAAACGCTTCTCAACAGCAAAAGAAGCTTTAGAAAGTTTACAAAATAAACGTTTAATAATTAATACAAATAATTCTCGTAATCAACTAAGTCAACCTGACTATAGTCGTTTTATCCTCAATAAAACAGAAAATAAACTATCTTTATATTTACCCCCTAAAATGACTCATCAAATAACTGATAAAATAGGCAAAAGTGTCCTATTTATAATACTTTTTCTGTTGGCTGGTATTACGATTGGCTTTTTTCCGTTTTCTCTTTTAATCTTATTGTTTATATATAAGTATTTTCAAGATATGAGAGTTATATTTTTGGAAAAATCTTTTAAAATACAACGAACTATTTTTGGCTTAACTTATCAATCTATTAATTGTTCAAATAATGATATTATTGGCGTTTTCTTATATGGCAGTTCTAATAACCATCAAGTCAAAATTAGAACTAAAAATCGGAGTTATATTATAGGGGAAAATCTCAAAGAAGAAGAGTGTGCTTGGTTAGCTAAAGAAATTCAAGATTGGTTATATTATCATAGTGAGTAAACACTACTTATATATTAGTTGATTAAGTTTTGTAATATAAAATGAAGTTTCAATTTTTTTTATTTTATAAATCCTGTTAATTTAATCACTTAGAATACTATGGTTTCATCTCTTAGAATTCATAACGGGAGAAGAAATAAATGGGGTATTCCTTAAAAATTGTTCAAAACACGGTTCTCAAGAAAAAACCGATCAATAGTAGTGAACTTTCAGATAACGAAAAGCACGACATTGCAACAGGAGACTATGAACTCCATAGTTGGGTAGATTTTGATGAAGATGACAATCACTGGAGAGTCGCTTTTCTCAACGATCGCTTTCATGACAGTAGTACATGGTTAGTCTACACAGGCCATGTGGAAATCTGGAAAGATGACATCATGATTCGTCCGCTATTTCCGGCAACGTCTACTTTATTAAAGGATTATAAACCTTGTGGAACCGCAGGATTAAACGGACTAGATCGACAAATTATTGCAGTGATGAATGAACTGTCTCCAGGTTCATTGGTCGATTTTAGTGATTTGAATATCAGTGTTGCCGGACCCCACGTACACCCTTTCGTACAAGCTAAAGCCAAACACGCATTGGCAAAAGCCATTCAAAAAGGAGGTCGTCGTCTCAAACTTAATTCAGGTTATCGTACTATTGCGCAACAGTTACTGTTATACAATCACAAACAACAAGGTCGATGTGGCCAAACCCTTCCTGTTGCCGTACCTGGTACCAGTAATCATCAGAGTGGTTTAGCCTTAGATACCCCTGATTGGTCATTCTGGAAAGAAATTTTACCTGATTTTGGCTGGAGATGGTTCGGTCTACGGGATCGAGTTCATTTTGATTTTCCAGGTACGCATTTAGGTAGTCATGCTATTAAAGCGTTTCAGATACTTTGGAACCGCAATAATCTTAATGATCAAATCAAAGATGATGGCCAGTGGGGTTCACAAACTCAAAGACGAGTGAACAGCAGTCCCGTAGAAGGGTTTGGGACTTCTCTCAACGGTTTTCGAGGTTTGCGTTTAACGGAACCTCCATTTATGGAAGGAGAAGACGTGAAAAAAGTGCAGCAAGCCTTGATTGACGCTGGTTTAAGTGTAGGACGAACTGGTGCTGATGGTCAATATGGACCGGCTACCTTTGCGGCCGTGAAAGAATTTCAAGCCAGAGAAGGCTTATTAGTAGATGGAGTTGTTGGCTCAGTCACCCTACGAAAATTAGGCATTCTCGAACTCTAAACTTACAGTTATTTCGCATCTATATTCATTGCAAGGAGATTCTAATTATGGGAAGTATTTTCCTGTCTGCTGGTCATCATCTCAGAAGTCCTGGTCGTTCAGGTGATCCAGGGGCTGTGGCCTTGGGAACAACAGAAGTCAAGGAAGTCATTGAGACAAGAGAAGCCATTGAAAAAATCTTTGAGGCTCAAAACATAGAATATTTTTCCGTTCCTGACCATCTAACCCTCAAAGAAAGTATCTCTTGGATTAATGAGCGTTCTCAACGGGGAGATGTAGCAGTCGAGTTACACTGTAATGCTTTTAATGGAAGAGCCAGAGGAACAGAGGCATATTATATTAAAGGCAATAGTCAACGTAAAGCAGAAACCCAGTCACTCTTAAAAGCATTACTTGATGAAGTCCCTGAACTGAAAAATCGTGGTGCTAAAGATGATACTCAGGGTCAATGGTCTAGGTTGGCCTTTTGTCGGGATGTTGATGTCGCTTCTATTCTTGTAGAACTGTGCTTTATCGATAACCGAGAGGATCTTGATTTACTGCAAAATCACCGCGATCGCTTTGCCCGTGGGTTGGCCAAGGGGTTAATCGAGTGGAGTGGACAAAAGGGAGACATTGAAACTGACTATCCTCAAATTAAAATCCGCCTTAACGGTGAGAACCTAAGAATACCAGGAATTTTAGCCAATAACAATTCTTATATTCCCATTGATTTAGTAGGACAGTTAAGACTTGATG
>JASJDW010000152.1 GCA_030064955.1 Crocosphaera sp. | reverse complement strand
AATGGAAACAAAGCATTAACTTAGGGAAAAGAAATAACCAAAACTTTGTATCGATTCCCTATAATAAGTTCAGAGAAATGTTATCTTATAAAGCAGAAATGGTAGGAATCAAGGTAATTATTACCGAAGAATCTTATACCTCACTCGCTTCTTTTTTGGATAACGACTATCTTCCTGTTTACCAGAAAGGCCAGAAAAATCAAGTTACTTTTTCAGGAAAAAGAGTAAAAAGAGGTTTATATCGCACTGATAAAAGGAAATTAATCAATGCAGATGTGAATGGTTCTCTGAACATCATGAGAAAAGTAGTCCCAAATGCTTTTAGCTATGGGATAGAGGGTGTTGTAGTTCACCCAGTCAGGGTAACACCTGCAAAATAAGGATATGTCATATTTGACTATATTTTTATGAACTATAAGTATTGTATCTCTTCTCTTGGTGCGCTTCTAAAGCACTTACTATTGCCTTTTGCCTTGAACCTGTTATTGTTAAGTTAAGTAACAATCATTAATCTTTTTATCACTTCATTATGGCCGTTTCTCCTGATACACAGTTTAAGGAATCTGTCAATCGTCTCAGAACCAATGATAGGGGATTGATTCTTAAACTCATACCTTATGTCCGTCGTAATCCTCGTTTACTATTATTATCTGTAGGTTTATTATTGCCTTTATCCATTGCAGGGGCAATACAACCGCTTATTATTGGACAAGCAGTGTCTTTATTACGTCAAGAAGCCACTTGGGGCTTTTTAGAAAAGTTATCTTTAGAAAAAGGCTTACAATTTTTAATTATTTTATTATTAATAACAATTATTATTCGTTTAGTTTGTGCTTCTTCTCAAGGATTTATTGTTCAAAAATTAGGACAAAATATTACAGCAGCTATTAGGGAAGATTTATTTACTCACGTTACTTCCTTAGGAACCCGTTTTTTTAATCGAACGCCAGTGGGACGTTTAATTACTCGTTTAACCAGTGATGTTGAAGCGTTGGGGGATGTTTTTGCTAGTGGGGCAATTGGGGTTATTAGTGATGCTATTTATATCCTTTTCATTATTGTTACCATGTTCACAGTTCAGAGAACATTAGCTTTAATGTTGTTATTAATGATGTTTCCCATTACGGGATTAATTATGTATTTTCAGGGACAGTATCGCAAAGCAAACTATAAATCGAGGGAAAAATTATCGGAACTTAATTCCATGTTACAGGAAAATTTAGCAGGGATTAATGTGGTTCAATTATTTCAACGAGAACAATTTAATAGTGAGTTGTTTAGAGTTATTAATAACGAGTATCGTCAAGCAACGGATAAAACAATTTTTCATGATTCAGCCGTTTCAGCTACCTTAGAATGGATTAGTTTAGTCGCGATCGCTGCTGTTCTCTGGTTAGGAGGAATTTATATTATTAACGATACGATTACGTTTGGGACTTTATCTGCATTTATATTATATGCCCAACGTCTTTTTAACCCCTTACGGCAATTCGCAGATAAATTTACCATGTTTCAGGCAGGTTTTACTGCCATTGAACGGATAACAGAATTAATGAAAGAACCCATAGAAATCAAAGAAAGTGATAAAAATATTCAATTTTTAGACAGTCGAAAATATCAAGATAAAATCGGAGAAATTTGTTTTGATCATGTTTGGTTTGGTTATAAACCGGATGAATTTGTTCTTAAAGACTTAAATTTTGTTATTTCTCCAGGGGAAAAAGTTGCTTTAGTTGGTCCAACGGGTGCCGGAAAAAGTTCAATTATCCGTCTTTTGTCTCGTTTATATGAACCCACCAAAGGAAGAATTCTAATTGATGGAATTGATATTAGGGACATTTCTAAGAAGGAATTAAGGAAATATGTAGGAATGATTTTACAGGAAAGTTTTTTATTTGCAGGGGATGTAAAACGTAATATTACCCTTGGAGAAAATTATTCCTTAGAAGCAGTACAAAACGCAGCTAAATTAACCAATGTTCATCATTTAATTGAACAACTTCCCCAAGGTTATCATACCCAATTAAGAGAAAGAGGAACTAATTTATCGGGGGGACAAAAACAGTTATTAGCTTTTGCAAGGGTTGCTATTCGTAGTCCTCATATTTTAGTTTTAGATGAAGCGACAGCTAGTTTAGATGTGCAAACGGAAGCCTTAATTCAAGAAGCTTTACAGAAGCTATTGATTGATAGGACAGCAGTAATTATTGCCCATCGCTTATCAACCATTCGAGATGTGGATAGAATTTTTGTCTTAAAAGAAGGTAGTATCGTTGAATCAGGTACTCATCAACAATTACTAAGTCAACAAGGTTTATATTATGGTTTATATCAACTACAAATGATGGGATATGAAGGAACAGAATAATAGCAATCAGTTAATTTAAGGATCATTTTTTCCGATCAAATCAATAACAGCATTAATCAAAGTATCATCATGAAAACTGCTTTTGGTTAGATAATAATCTGCCCCTGCTTCTAGCCCTTGTAAACGATCTTCTTCTCGATCTTTATAAGAAACAATAATCACAGGAGTGGATTTTAACTGCGAATTATTTTTAATATTCTGGACTAATTTAATGCCGTTCATACGGGGCATATCAATATCACTAATGACCAAATCATAATTGTTAACACGAACCGCATTCCATCCTTCCATCCCGTCAACAGCCACATCAACTGTATAACCTCTATTTTCTAATAACTTTCTCTCCATTTCTCGTACCGTAATGGAATCATCAACCACTAAAATATGTTTACTGGATTGATGCCAATTCGTTTCTTCTTTCGTTTTAACATGATTAATAGAAATATTGGCTAGAATTTTATCAAGAGAACGCACTAAATCTAAAACATCAATAATTAAAATCGGTGAACCATCTTCTAATAAGGCAGCCCCTGTAATATCTTGAACTTTACCCAAGCGCGGATCCAACGGACGAACCACTAAACTTTTTTCTCCTAAAAAGCGATCAATTACTAACCCATAACGATTCATTTGATCACTAACAACAATAACTGATAAAGGTTCTGTTGGGGTAGAATTTGACATTAATTCTAACACTTGTTCTGCCCTAACTAAACCAATATTTTGATTATTCAAGGTAAAATACTGTCGATTTTCAACGGAATAAATATCATCAAAATTCAACGTCAAAATTTGATCAATGCGAGATAGAGGGAAAGCATAAGGTTCCCCTGCAATTTCTACCAATAAAGTCCGAATAACTGATAAAGTTAACGGAAGTTGAAAATGGAAATTCATTCCCTTTCCTGGTTTAGAAATAGCCTGAAGATTACCTCCTACCTCTTGCACCATTGTTTTAGCAATATTTAATCCCACACCACGACCCGAAATTTCCGTTACTTGATTAGTAGTGGAAAAATTCGGTAAAAAGATAAATTCCATCAACTCTGCCTCATTTAATTGTTGAGACATTTCTGGTGTGACTAATCCTTTTTTAACAATAGATTCCCGTAATTTATCTAAGGAAATTCCTTTACCATCATCAGAAATGGTAATCGATAACATTCCGAAACGATGGGCTGCTTCTAAACGAATGGTTCCTTCTGGGGGTTTTCCTTTAGCGATGCGTTCATCAGGACATTCAATACCGTGATCAATGGCATTACGTAAAATTTGAGTTAAAGGGGCTTCTAATTTCCTTAAAATATCTCGATCAACCATGGTTAATTTGCCAACAATTTCTAATTTAACTCGCTTCTTTAATTGTCTGGCTAAATCCCTAACCATACGAGGAAAACTATTCACTCCTTCCTCAAAAGGACGCATATGAGTAGCAATCACTTCTCGATATAAACGATCCGATAAATTAAAAGAACGATAAGTAAATTGTTCTAAGGCATTCAAGCGATCGTTGAGAATTGCCCGACATTCTCGTTCTTTGTGAACCATATCACTAAAATAGCTTTCTGCTTCTTTTGATAAAGCAGTTTGGGCTAAACTGAGTTGTAATTGTTCTAATAATTGTGATAATTCTAATTGACTTTTTTTTAACTGCAAAAAAGACTCAGATAAGGGAACTAAAGCCGTAGCTTCTACTAAAGATTCTCCCGCTAAACCCATTAGACGGTTTAAATTGTCGGTTGTTACCCTGACAAAGCGATCTTTAGAATTTCCCATTCCTGAGGTAGAGGTTAAAGAGGTGGTGGGTATTCCCTCCTCTTGATCCGTTGCCAAATTATCTGGGGTTAATGTTTGGAGCTCCTGGATAGGTTCTTGTTCCTTATCAACCCAAGCAATCACCTGATCTGTTGGGGATGATGGAGTTTCTGAGGAAGGATCGTGGCTGAGATTAGAAGAAACGCTACTATTTTGACTAAATAGAAGTGAATCCTCATCATCTTCAGGAAAAACATCATCTAAGGATAGATCAAACTCGCCTAAGGCATCATCGTCTGTTTCTTCATGATCTGCTTCAGTCTCAGAAACCGGAACCGTCGGTTCTGGAGGAGGGATCGTCACGGGTGTTTGAGAGGAATCTGGAGTTACAACTGAAGAAGAAGAGCATTGATCCGTCGGCTGAGGATTCATAATGGAGGCGATGGCCTCAACAATCTTTTGAGTGTTGGCTTGTTGTTCTGTTAACCAATTGTTAAAATCATCTTGCTCAACCTCGCCAATAGAGTGTAAAAAGTCCACCCCTTGCAAAAGAAAATCAATATCATTTGGTGTTAAAGTAATGGTTCGATCCATCGCTGCCATGAAACAGTCTTCCATAACATGGGCAATTTGGACTGCCGGTTCAATTTGCACAATCCTCGCAGCCCCTTTAATGGAATGGGAAGCTCGCATTAAGGCTTCTAATAAGGAGAGAGACCCCTTGGCATCTGGAGAGTCTTGTAGTTGGGTTTCTAGGGTGAGAAGGTGATCGTTGAGAACTTCTCCTTGAGTTTCTACTTCCAAGCTAAACAGATCCAACATGGAAAAATCCCTTAAATCCATTTGATCGTTCACTACTTACCTCCTAAAAATTCGTTGAACAACCTTTCAATCTCTTACCTTTTCTCACTGTTCCCGATTATCAACATAAATTTATAAATAGTTGTAAATTGTTAGAATTAAGATTATTGAAATCTCCCTGAACTTCTTGGGATTAGATAATTTAGCCGATTATAGCGAGTTTGTGTTTGAACGTCACTTCATTATTTTTTATGGTTGATAGAAAGGTGACAAGGTTCCCAAGGCAATGAGACAATAGAACCGCTAAAGTTAGGAAGAATCTATGTTTAAGTCTGTAAGAATCCTTGTCCTCACAATAATAAGTTTAACCCTAATTAGTTGTTCTGTCGGCTTAGCTGGTTTACAAAGTTATGTCGATGCGGCAGATGGTTATCAGTTTCTTTATCCCAGTGGTTGGGTTGGGGTAGATGTCAAGCAATCCTCTCAAGGGGTTGATGTTATTTTTCGGGATCTCATTGAACCGAGTGAAAACTTAAGTGTTATTGTCAGCGATGTAGACGAAGAAAAGACCTTGACCGCATTAGGAACCCCAACAGAAGTGGGATATTATTTATTAAAACAAATGAATAATAATGCGGAAAATGGACGTAAAGTAGATTTAATTAATGCTGAATTGCGGGAAGTAGAAGGAAAAACCTATTATAATTTAGAATATGAAGTAACCTTACCCAATCAACAAAAACGCCACAATCTTGCTAGTATTGCAGTGAGTCGTGGTAAACTTTTTACCTTTAATTTATCGACAGTCCAAAAACGTTGGAATAAAGTTAAAGATTTGTTCGAAACTTCAGTTAATTCTTTTTCAGTTTATTAATTATATAGAGATATTGTTAAACTATTTTATTAAGTTTGGCAATATAGCATTTCCTGGACTCATGAGGTACACCTAATATGAAATCCTGTTGAATACCATACGTTAAGATAAGGTGAGCAGAGGGGGCTCCAGGAGGCAGGGGAAGATGGATTTACAGTAGGAATTTTAACGCTGAGTGATTAAGCGGATTTGGTACAATATTCAACTTCTGAACTCCTAACTCCTAAAACTAGAAAAGTTTGTACCGTTCGGAGTCGCGCTCACGGCGAAGCCTCAAAAGTATGGGAACTGCTATATCTTCTATTTATGCTGTTTAAAAATTGCTTACCAATGAAACCTTGTCCTCCTTTTGTTCTTGCTTCTGCTTCCCCTGCCCGTCTTAAACTTCTTAAAACCGTAGGCATTAATCCGATTGTTTGTTCCAGTAACTTTGATGAATCTCAAATTACAGAAACGAATCCTTTTAAATTAGTTCAAGTTTTAGCCCAATGTAAAGCGGAAATTGTGGCTCAACAATATGAAAATTGTTTAGTATTAGGCTGTGATTCTGTACTCGCTATTGATGGTAAAATCTATGGTAAACCTGACTCTCCAGAACAAGCGATCGCTCGTTGGCAAATAATGAGAAATAATCAGGGAATATTATACACAGGTCATGCACTTCTAGATGGCAAAAAACAAAAAACTTTACTCTCTTGTGGCATCACAAAAGTCTATTTTGCTGATATCGATGATCACACTATCAAAGCCTATGTTAACACAGGAGAACCCCTCAAATGTGCCGGAAACTTTGCCTTAGAAGGAAAAGGAAGCCTATTTATTGAAAAAATAGAAGGGTGTCACAGTAATGTTATCGGTTTAAGTTTACCCTTGTTACGGGAAATGTTACAAAAACTAGACTACTCTATTCAAAGTTTTTGGGAGTCTGATAAAATTGATTCTATTGACAAGTAAGGAATATTCTTTTTACTTGAGTTATACTTATCTTTATTAAGAGGAAACCTCTAATTTAGCATGGCAGACAACAAAAATAAACCTCCTAATAATGGAAAAGAAAAAACAACTTCTCTGGTTGGTTTTCGTCGATTTCTAAAGGTACTAGAATATATCTGTTTGGATTCTTTTGCAGCGACGGTTATTATCACCTTAGTAGTCAAGAATAAACCACTATTTATTACATTAGATGCTGTTTTTTTAGCAGGATTCGTTTTTCTATTACTCTTCAATTCCCAATACTTTTCTGCTAAGGATAGGGCAGACAGAGAAAGTAAATATGAGGAACTTCTAGGGAGTCCAGAGTTATCAAACTCTCGGTTACAATTAGAACGAGAAAATGCCTTACGATACTGTCAAAAATTGGTGGCAGATTATAGTTCAACCCGAAAAAATGCAAGAAATTTTTACTATTTTTTACAAATTTCAACCATTATTTTCTCTGGTGTTACCCCAGTATTAGTCTTAGTCGATAAGCTAGATACAGGTCCAGTCTGGTTAAACTGGCTGCCGGTTATTTTACCGGCAATAGCTTCTATTTTCGCTAGTTTTGCCACATCATTTCCCTTAGAAACTCGTTGGAAAGAAGCCAATAAAATTGTTGAAAACTTAGAAGCAGAACAGCAGAAATTTAGCTTGAGAATTACTAAATTAGATATGGAATCTATAAAAACAGAACAAGGCGGTCAAAAACAACCAAAAACCAATGAACAGATACAAGAACTAGAAAAGCAAGCGATCGCAGCTTTTATTAATCGAGTCAACGACATCCATTTGAACCAAGTTCAATCAGAAGTTGAAAAAATAAAAGAACCTGATGATGCTGTATCTTCTGGACAGGTAAACACCCCTTAATTTCTTCTATGTACTGAGGACATTAGTCCTTAGTGATTTAATAAAAAATGACTAGCTTATTAAGATGACTACTGATACTAATCTCTCCTCAGAACAATACCAACAAAAAATGCAACGACGGAAAGAAATTCAACAACAACGTCTTGCAGAAGCATCCAAAGAAAAAGGACTTATTATTGTTAATACAGGGAACGGCAAAGGGAAAACAACCGCAGCTTTAGGGATGGTTGTGCGATCGCTAGGTCATGGGTTTAAAGTGGCTATTGTTCAGTTTATCAAAGGGGCATGGGAACCAGCAGAAAAAGCTGTCTTAAGTCAATGGGAAACCCAACTAGACTTTTTAGCCATGGGAGAAGGGTTTACTTGGGAAACTCAAGATCGAGAAAGAGATATTTTAAAAGCCAAACAAGCTTGGGAAAAAGCCGTTTCTTTTATTAATAACCCTGACTATCAAGTCGTGTTACTTGATGAGATTAATGTCGCCTTAAAGTTAGGCTATTTAGAGGTAGAAACTGTGGTTAAAACCCTTCAAGAAAAACCAGAACAAACCCATGTTATCCTAACAGGAAGAGGTGCGCCCCCTGAATTAATTGAAGTAGCTGATCTCGTGACAGAAATGAAATTAATTAAACACCCTTTCAAAGAACAAGGAATTAAAGCCCAACCAGGCATTGAATTTTAGAGACTTGATTTATTATAAAAATAAAGGTACAATAAGAAATTGTGAGTTTTTGCCAAGGCCATGAATGTAGAAGCAATTATCAAAGACATAGAATCAGAATATCTGAAAAAGGACTTACCCACGATTCATGTTGGGGATACGGTTAGGGTAGGGGTACGGATACGAGAAGGGGGAAAAGAACGGGTTCAGCCCTATGAAGGCACTGTGATCGCTATGCGTAATGGAGGAATAAGCGAAACCATTACCGTGCGTAAAATTTTCCAAGGGGTCGGAGTGGAAAGGGTATTCCTCCTTCATTCTCCTCGTATTGCTGATATTAAAGTCATTCGTCGCGGTAAAGTGCGTCGGGCAAAACTGTACTATCTACGCGATCGCGTCGGAAAAGCCACCAGAATTCGTCAGCGTTTTGATCGTCCTGTTTAAAATCACTTTAAAAATGGCGCATATAATCCATAAAAAAGCTCGAACTGCGCTATAATAAATAAGGCTTAGAGCATAGTCATTGACTATGACTCCTACCATGCGCTCTTAGTTCAGTTGGTAGAACGCAGGTCTCCAAAACCTGATGTCGGGGGTTCAAGTCCTCCAGGGCGCGTTGAGAATGTAGAATGTAGAATTTAAACTGCGTAATACCTCGAAAATTGGTATCATAAAACCATGATTTTAGCCAGAAAAGATCATGAAAATCTTGGTATTGAACGCAGGATCAAGCAGCCAAAAAAGTTGTTTATATAGTATAGAAGAAAACACATTACCTAACCATCCCCCAAACCCCCTATGGACAGCAAATATTGATTGGACTGTGGCCAAAAATGAAGGAATTTTAACCGTAAAAGCCAATGGTATTAAGCAAGAAATCACCTTAGATATTGCCCATAAAACCCAAGCTATTCCTAAAATGCTTAACACTTTAATTACAGGAAAAACAAAAGTAATTGAGCAATTAAGTGATATTAATGTTGTCGGTCATCGAGTGGTTCATGGGGGAATAAAATATACTAAAGCAACCCCAATTACCCCCGAAGTTAAAGCTAAAATTGCTGAACTAATTCCCTTAGCTCCTAGTCATAATCCGGCTCATGTGGAAGGAATAGAAGCCATAGAAAAAGTATTAGGCAATGTTCTGCAAGTAGCAATGTTTGATACGGCATTTCATCAAAGTATTCCCTTAGAAAATGCAGCTTATCCTCTACCTTTTGAATGGGTAGAAAAAGGAATCCGTCGCTATGGATTTCATGGTATTAGCCATCAATATTGTGCCAATCGTGCAGCAGAAATTTTAAATCAACCCCTCTCTTCTCTCAAATTAATTAACTGTCATCTCGGTAATGGTTGTTCATTAACTGCCATTAAAGACGGCAAAAGTTTGGATACCACTATGGGATTTACGCCCCTAGAAGGATTGATGATGGGAACCCGAAGCGGTTCTATTGATCCCGCTATTTTAATTTACTTAATGCGAGAACATTCCCTAACTCCCGACGACTTAAATACCCTCTTAAATAAAGAATCTGGTTTAAAAGGCGTTTCAGGAATTTCTGCCGATGTTCGGGCGATTTTACAAGGCATTAAAGAGAACAATTTTCGCGCTCAATTAGCCTTTGATATGTATATTCATCGTCTGCGATCGCATATCGGGGCTATGTTAGCCACCTTAGGGGGACTAGATGCTTTAATTTTCACCGCAGGAGTTGGGGAAAACGCAGTCCTAGTGCGAGAAAAAGCCTGTGAAGGCTGGGAATTTTTAGGACTGAAATTAGACAAAACCAAAAATGAGTCTTCTCCTGTAGATGAAGACATTGCCAGAGAAGACTCCTCCGTGAGAATTTTAGTCATTCACACCGAAGAAGACTGGGCGATCGCTCAACAATGTTGGCAATGTTCTCAGGAATAAATACCTAAAATTCCTTTACATTTTGACAAACTATGTTACCATCTTGGATGATTGACTCATTAACGAAATCATGCAGAGGCGAGACAATCAAACTTGGTGGAGGAGTTTACAGGAGCGACTCGAAAAATGTCAGAGACACAACAACCCCAAACATCCCAGCGAAGTCCCTTTGACCCCATTCGCATTGGTGTCATTGGAGTTGGCAACATGGGACAACATCATAGCCGAATTCTCAGCTTACTCAAAGACGTAGAATTAGTGGGCGTTTCAGATGTTAATGTCGAACGGGGGATCGATATTGCCAGTAAGTATCGAGTCCGTTTTTTTGAGAATTATCAGGATATGCTACCCCATGTAGACGCAGTCTGTATTGCAGTTCCCACTCGCCTACATCACTCCGTTGGGATGGACTGTTTACAGGCCGGTGTTCATACTCTGATTGAGAAGCCCATCGCTGCCAGTATCGCCGAAGCTGAATCCTTAGTCAATGAAGCAGCCAGTTCTCATGGTATCTTACAAGTGGGTCATATCGAACGCTTTAACCCCGCTTTCCAAGAACTGAGTAAAGTCTTAAAAACAGAGGAAGTTCTTGCCCTAGAAGCCCATCGTATGAGTCCTTATTCTCAACGCGCCAATGATGTTTCTGTGGTATTGGACTTAATGATCCATGACATTGACTTACTACTAGAATTAGTGGGATCACCCGTGGTTAAATTAACCGCCAGTGGCAGTTGTGGCTCAAATTCCGGTCATCTTGATTATGTAACCGCTACCCTGGGCTTTGCTAATGGTATTGTTGCCACCTTAACCGCCAGTAAAGTAACCCATCGTAAAATTCGCCGTTTAGCCGCCCATTGCAAAAATTGTTTAACAGAAGCGGATTTTCTCAACAACGACATTCTTATTCACCGACAAACCACCGCTAACTATAGCACCGACTACGGACAAGTCTTGTACCGTCAAGATGGATTAATTGAAAAAGTACACACCACGAAAATTGAGCCTTTACACGCAGAATTAGAACACTTTGTCCATTGTATTCGAGGGGGTGATCAACCTTCTGTGGGAGGGACTCAGGCGTTAAAAGCGTTACGTTTAGCTAGTTTAATTGAGCAAATGGCTTTAGATGGCAAAGTTTGGCAAAATTCTGATCTGAGCTATCAATATCTTAATCCCTCTCAAATAAGCGTTTCTTCATAATTTATCTCGGTAGAGACGTTGTATACAACGTCTCTACTTGACCATTGGTTTAAGTTTAAGCCACAAATAAAGTGTCATCAGAAGGTATAGAAAAGAGATTTTCAAGGAAGAAATCTAAAGTTTTTCGTTTAAGTAATCCTTGATTAACCGCAATTTCCCCAAACTTTCTTTTAAGTCTTTTTTGTAAACATAAAATAGTTTCAATATCATCTTCTTGTAATAAGCCAGCCTTTTTAAAATATTCACCGATAGGATACTTTGCTCCTTGTTTTAAACATTGTTCCCATTCTTCGGCAAAAAAATCAACGGTTTCTTGTTT
>JASJDW010000151.1 GCA_030064955.1 Crocosphaera sp. | reverse complement strand
GAAATAATAACAACGAATTTTGTAGGGTGGGCAAGGTTTCCAAGGATGAAGTTAGTTTAGATAAGTCTTTAACTTGCCCACCCTACCGTCTTAAGATTCTATTTATAAACAGTCTCTTAAAGGTGGATTTAGATAACTAATTCCTTAAACCGAACTGAGGTTAATCTAACTCTCGTCTTCCTTCTAAAGCCCGTGCTAAAGTTACCTCATCAGCATATTCTAAATCCCCACCCATCGGCAAACCAAAGGCAATACGAGTCACTTTAGTAAAGGGTTTAAGCAGTTGACCAATATATAACGTTGTGGTTTCCCCTTCTACTGTAGGACTAATAGCTAAAATAATCTCTTTGACTCCATCTTGAGTCACTCGTCTCACCAAGGGTTGAATATACAGTTGTTCGGGGCCAATACCATCCATTGGAGACATAACACCCCCTAAAACATGGTATTTTCCTCCATATTCTCGGGTTTTTTCTAAAGCAATCACATCACGGGAGTCTGCTACCACACAAATGGTTTGACTGTCACGGTTAGGGTTGCGACAAATATCACAGATAGGTTGTTCAGAAAAATGAAAACAAACCTTACATAACCCCACTCGCTTCTTAGCATCAATTAAAGCTTTAGCGAGGGCTTGAACTTCATTTTCAGGACGTTTAAGGATATATAAAGCGAGGCGTTGGGCAGTTTTGGGCCCAACCCCAGGTAAGCGTTGTAATTGTTCGATTAAGCGGGCTAAAGGAGGGGTATAAATAAGGCGTATCTCCAAATTTAATTAGACAATTTATTATAAATAAGTTAGGGAACAATTATGATTGAGAAAAACAATAATTATCTACCTTAATCATCAGACTTAGGCTTCTGAATACTAGGTTTTTTGGGTTTATCCACTTTTTTAATCGGTTTTTTCTCTACTCTTGGAGACGGCGTTCCGTCGGGGGTTGCCTTAACAGGTTTTTTATATCGTGGAATTGATCGGGTGGGAGGTTCTAAGTCCTTGTCCCATCCCCAACAGTTACGAGAGGGAATAAATTTAAAATTTCCTTGAATAAACCAACGAGGGGGTAAATCTTCCTTAGCTATTTTAGGGTTAAAACGGAAGGGTTTAGCTTCGTCCTCTCGCCTCATCAACACAGGAAGATGAGAGGCTTTAAATTTGCCCTTGGGATCATTGGCATTTTGATTACGATAGACAGAAATCACTGGCGTTCTTACTTGCGGAACAAACTGCCAAACCCCTCTAAATTTAAACATTCCTGGGTCTTCTTCCCAAGGGTTTTCCTCTTCCCAAGCAGCCACTTGAAAATAAATTTGAGGATCTTTGCGAGGGATCATCAAACATTTGGGATATACTCGCAAAAATAAGGTTTGATCAGGGTTAGCGGCCATTTGCTTCAGCCAAGCTTGATAGCGATAACCAGCAATAAATAATTTATAGCGTTTTCCCCCTAAACGGATAAAAAAGTTACCCTCTTCATCTGTTTCTGGTTTCCCTTTCAGGGTTCCGATCGCTTGAAAAAGAAGAGGATTTTCCTCAACTTCAGCCTTAGGGGTTGAAGTTTCTTCGGATTTAACAGGTTGTGAGACCTCAGGAGTGAGTTCTTCAGGGACAGACATTTTGGTGTTTCCCAATGGTTTTTTGTAGTTAATCTAACGAAATTTATCTAAATCATAAACCCCTAAATACCATAAGTCTAGGGGTGTTATAATAAGGGCTTTGAGCCAAAAAGCAGGTGTTAAACCTCTGCCATTTATGCTCAACGATGTAAACACCGTAGATCTATCAAACCACGATTTACTTACCTCGTCTATTCAACCCACAAAAAACAACTTGATTTTCTGAAGTATTATTCTTGCTCAATTTCTTGTTGTAATTTTTCCAGTTCTTCGGGGGTCATTTCTTCAAGGCGTTTTTGTAAGACAGCATCTTCGTAATCTTTGAGTTGTTGGTTGTAGGTCATATCTTTGTTAGCGACTCGAAACAGGTAGGTTGCAGTCCAAACTAAGACCCCAATCACTAATAAAGCTTGACTCCAAACCCCTGCTGATAGGCCATCAAACCCAATGGCTTGAAAAACGAGGTAAATAATGCCCCCCGTCGCAAATATTCCTAAGCTAATGGTGATAACATCAATGCGTCTCATAATGGCCTATGGGGTATAGTTATGTTTATTTTAACGGAACTTAAGAGTTGACTTGACGGCGTTTGGGACGAAAGTTTAAAAAGGGACTCAACAGAAGAACCCCAGGAAAGAAAAAGAACATCAAAAAGTACATAAAACCCCGTTCCACAGAACTCGCCACATACCAACGACTATTGAGGTAAAAATAAACAAATCCAGGCATAATCAATAAATAAAGAACACTTAACCCTAAATACAATACAGCAACAATGAGGGTATCTTGAGGTAGTGAAGCGATCGCGTTGATAATTGTATCCATAATGACAGTGATGAGTAATGATGCAAGCTTTCTGCTTCTATGGTAGAGGTTTTCCTTAAAATAGAAAACCTTTAAGTTTCATGAGATCATCTTTGGTCTTCCCCATAACGTAAATTTTTTGTTAAAATTAAGGAACGTTTGGATTAAAAATGCTAACAATTTATGATCAGTTTCAAGAAAAATGTCTTCTCCCATTACTCCCTTACTACTCGTCGACGGCTATAATATTATAGGTTCCTGGTCTTCACTCAAAATGACCCGCGATCGTTACGGCTTAGAACAAGCGCGACGGGAATTAGTAGAGACTCTAATTAACTATACTGTCCAAAAAGGCTACAAGACTCAGGTTGTCTTTGACTCTCAATATCAAAAGACCCCCTCTTCTATTGAACATCATTCCAGTCATCTTTCTATTTGTTTTACAGCTTGGACTCAGACGGCTGACACCTACATCGAAAAAGTCTGTGCTACTTTTTTTCGTCGTCAACAAGCTAACTACCATCGTATTATTGTCGCTACATCAGATCGAGATCAATATTTAACAGCCATGGGGTATGGTGCAGAATGGATGTCTGTGGAAGTCCTAGTTAAAGACATTGAATCTTCCCGAACTCAAGTCAAACGTAAACAGGTTAGTAATAAACGGAGTCGAGGACGTTTATTATTTAATTGTCTGGATGCTCAATCTCAAGAAAAATTAGCCCGTTGGCTTTAAATATGACCTAACCTTTCTTCTTGAAGGGCTAACGCTAATTTTTGAGGGATGTGATCTAAATGGTTTGATTTTTCTGCTTCGGAAAAAGGGGAAACAAAGGTATAACAAGGATCGCAATCTCCATCATCATACACTTGGATAACCCATTTATCAGGTAAATTGTTAACCTTAACTTCTACAATATACCACCATTTATCATCAATTTTACGAGATTTTTCGATAAAAAATAACTCTTTTTCTTGGTCAGATAATTCCCATTCTTCTGCAATAAATTCAATGGCTTTTTGTTCTGCTTCAACTAGAGAAATCATCGCTAATGTCCTACCTCATTGATTTGCTCAACTTCCCAGTGATCTGCGTCTATTTCTCCTAATAAAGCTTGGAGTTTTTGTTTTGCCTCTTGGGATGATTGGGCTTTAATGGAAAAGCAAGCATTAACTACAATTTCATAGAGTTTATCAGGATTAAACTTTTGAATGCTATGTTTCATTATATCCCAGGTTAAAGTGTGAAATATAGACTAATTCTAATTGAATAAAAAAAAGAAAATCTGTAAAATAAATATTAAAAATCTAAAAAATCATCTATAGCATTTCCTGGACTCATAAGGTACACTTAATATTCAACTTCTGCTGGGGAGCATCGGGCGAAGCCTGCCCTCCTGAACTCCCGAACTTCTGAACTCCCGAACTCCTGAACTTCTGAACTTCTGAACTCCTAAAACTAGAAAAGTTTGTACCGTTCGGAGTCGCGCTCACAGCGAACCCTCACAAGTATGGGAACTACTATATAATAACCTCACCTTGCTCTAAAGTTATGGAAAAAGATTTATATTTCATCTCAAAAAACACCAAAATTCAAGGAACCTTAACCCTACCTGATGACATCGCACAACCACCTGTCTGTTTATTTATTGGTGGTTCTTTTCCCCAAACTCGTGATGGTAGTTTAGATAATTCTAAAAGGGATTGGTTTCCTGTTACTTTACCTGAAAGAAATTTGTTTAAAGATGAAGCAAAATTATTTCAAGAATTAGGTTATGCTACTTTTAGATACGATAAAAGAGGTTGTGGAAAAAGTGAGGGCAATTGTGATACTGTGGATTTGTTTAACTTAGTTGATGATGCCAGGGAAGCGATTCAATGGTTAAAACAATTACCTGAAGTTGATAATAGTAAAATTGGTATTTTAGGTCAAAGTGAAGGGGCTGTTATTGCTTTAATGTTGGCTGCTGAGGATTTAGATTTAGCTTTTTATATTTGGCAAGGAGGAGTATTTAATAATTTAAAAACGATTTTATATTGGCAACGGGATAATTTTTGGAAATTAGAACAAGAGACAATTAACAATTTTAAAAATACATTTCCTTTGATGTATTGGGTTTATGCTCAAGTAGATGAATTATGTGATAAAATTGAACAAGGAGAAACTTATTTAAAATTAGGAGATGAAGCTTGGTCAAAAGAGTTTTATCTTCCTTTATGGAAACAACATTATGATTATCCACCTTCTAAGTATATTGATAAAATAAACTGTCCTGTTTTATTATTACATGGTACATTAGATCATAACACCCCTTATACAGAAGCATTGTTAGCAGAAGAAGCATTAAAAAAAGCAGGAAATCATCAAGTCACCACTCATATTTTTCAAGGTTTAGATCATAGTTTTAGACGACTGGGAACTCCAGATGAAGATTTTGTGACAGCGATGCAACGCCCCCTTGATCCTGAAATTACTGAAGTAATTAAACAATGGCTTACTAACATTTAATAAATAATTATGCAAGAAGAAAACTTAAACAAACTACGTCAAAAAGTTCAAACTTTAGCCTTAAGGCATCAAAAAAAAGATGATTATACAGGATGGTTTGATGTTATTTATAGTGATGCAGTAGGAAATTCTGAGCAAGTTCCTTGGGCAAAAATGCAGCCTCATCCTTGTTTAGAAAATTGGTTAGAAACTGTGGATATCACTAATAAAACAGCCTTAGTTATTGGGTGTGGCTTAGGGGATGATAGTGAAATTTTAGCAGAAAAAGGGGCTAAAGTAACCGCTTTTGATATTGCACCGTCGTCAATTGAATGGTGTCAAAAACGGTTTAAAAATAGTTCTGTGAACTACTTAGTTGCCGACTTATTAAATTTAGATAGCAGTTGGAAAAATAGCTTTGATCTGATTTTTGAATCACGGACAATTCAAGCATTACCCCTAAAGATTAGAAAAGAAGTCATAACAGCGATCGCAACTTTATTAAAACCTGGCGGAACCCTATTAATCGTCACTCGTCTTCGAGAAACAGAAGATGATCCTGATGGTCCCCCTTGGGCTGTTTCAGAAGGAGAATTATCCCAATTATGCAACTATGGTTATCAGGAAATCGCTAGAACTCCTTATATTGATGCGAACAACCCATCCATACAACAAGCATTAATTGAATATCAAAGAACATCACTTACGCGAGGGTAGGATCAGTAGATCACAAAGATCCTAGTTAGGATTGCGGAGGAGCAGGGAGAAAAAACGTTACTCTACTAAAATAAGCGGATTTGGTATGATATAGCATTTCCTGGACTCATGCGGTACAGTTAATATTCAACTTCTGAACTCCTGACTCCTGACTTCTAAAATGAGAAGAGTTTGTACCTCACAAGTATGGGAACTGCTATATTAACTTTTAGCTTCCCCAGGAATGGTTACATCAATAGGTGTAACCGTTTGTCCCAGTTGAGATAGAGAAGGATTAATTTCTTGTTCATTCCCCACCACTAAGGTAACGATATTTTCTGGTTTAAGATATTGTTGAGCAACCCGTTGTACATCTTCAATGGTGGTTGCTTTTACCCCTTTTTGATAGTCAAAAATAAAGTCTTGAGGATACCCGTAATATTCATAGGCCATTAGACGGGATAATGTTTGACCTGGGTTCTCAAATTTAAAGACAAAAGAGTTTAAAATCGATTCTTTAGCATAGTCTAATTCATCAGGCGCAATGGAAGTGGTTTGTACCCGTTCAATTTCTTCGGTCAAAGATTTTATAAACTGTACTGTGGTTTCTGAGGCGGTTTGACCACCAGCTAAAAAGACTCCAGGATAATCATAGGCAGCACTCCAATAACCGTAGACACTATAGGCCAAGCCTTGACGCGATCGCAAATTATTGTACAAACGACCCCCAAACCCATTAAATAAACCATTGACTACCGCCAAAGCAGGATAGTCAGGACTATTGAATTTACCCCCTAAATGCCCCAATAACACATTACTTTGATTCAATTGAGGTTGATTGACGAAAAAGACCCCCTGGCCTTGTTTTTGTTCGGCTGACGGGATGTTGATCTCTGGATCTGGGGTACTCGGTTGCCATTTTCCTAACGTTTTCTCGATCAAGGATTTCATGGTTGTCGGTTCAAAGTCTCCCACAACCCCTAAAATAAGATTTTCAGGTCGTACATATTTTTGATGAAAAGTAACAATATCGTCACGGGTAATGTTATTAATGGTTTCATACTCGGTGGTACGAGTATAGGGACTATTTTCCCCATAGATTAGTTTACCTAATTCCCGACTGGCAATATCCCCTGGATCATCGTTACGACGAGCAATTTGACCCTGTTGTTGGGTTTTGACTAAGGTTAATAGTTGAGGGGCAAAAGCGGGTTCTTGTAAAATTTCACTGAAGAGATTAAATACAGTTTCTAGGTCTTCGGTTAGGGTATTAAACCCCGCACTTCCTGAACTGGTTCCAATGCTGACTTCTACTCTAGCGGCCCGTTGTTCTAAGCGTTCATTAATGTCATTGGCAGGATGCTGTTGGGTTCCCCCTAAACGCATCATGGTTCCTGTCATTTCGGCAAGGCCAACTTTTTCAGGGGGTTCCAGTCGTGATCCGGTTTTGATTAAAGCATTACCTTTGACTAAAGGTAACTGATGATCTTCCATCAAATAGACAACTATTCCATTACTGAGTTGGTAGCGTTCGTATTCAGGAAGGGAAATTTCGGGTAAAGGGGGAAATTCTAATTCTGTGTAGTGTTTTGGGGTTTGGGCAACAGCCGGTAAACGAAAAAGTAAGACCAGTAAGGTACTTATTACAATTAAACCTAACCAGCGAAATCGTTTTATCAATAAGGTGTCAATCATAGATTAAGGTTAAGAAGTTTTGTTGGATGAGAATATTATCTTACTCTGTGTATTATAGGTATTATACCAATAGTTGAGTTATTGATAATTAGGGAATGACCTGTGTATTTATCATCAAGAAGTCATCGCTTATTTTTAGAGTTATTTATTTTAATCTTGATTGGTTTTCCTCATCTGGTTTTGAGTCAATCTCTTAATGATATTTTAATGGCAAATTCATTGACGGTAGCTCAAATATATATTTCTGATCCTTATCTTAATGAGTTACTAATTCAAGGGATGGAAAAAGGAATTCAAGGAGATTATCAAGGGGCGATTATTCTTTTTAGTGAAATTTTACAGTTTAATCCCAATGAAGTAGAAGCTTATTATAATCGCGGAATTGCCTATGCTAAGATTAATAATTATTCAGCAGCGATCGAAGATTTGACTCAAGCTTTAACCCTTAACCCAACTATCCCTGATTTTTACATAGAAAGAGCAAAAGTGTATTTACAATTAGAAAATCGGACAGCGGCCATAGCTGATTTGAAAAAAGCCAAGGCGTTATTAAGGCAACAAGGAGAAACTTCTCGTTACTCGGAAATAGATCATTTACTTAATTAAGGTGAGTTCGACATTTTATGTACTTAGTTTGTTAATTTCATAATTAAGGATAGATGTTCTCAAATCATAAAACTCTTAGGTAGTCAAAGATATTGAAACGAAAGATCAGTAATTCCAGTGATTTAGGGAAATAAACTGATTAGCTAAAGGAATTGATGCAGCTTCGAGGTTGGCTATGGCTTTGACGATAGATTTAAAATTTATATCTTTAGTTGGGTTAGTGTCTCGATAAACCGCTAAAATGCCACAATGTCTAATTCCTTGGTCATGTAAATCTTTAAAATCTTGACAATTATATGTTAATAAACAAAAAAATTGTTGTTGAGCATAATTTAGAACAACTAAATCGCTTTGCCCCATTAATCCAGCTTGATTTACAGTAGCAACAGTGTGACCAGCATTAGTTAACAACTTAACCAATAATTTGTCTTGTATATCTTCATCCATGAATAATTTGAGGCTCAAGAGAAATTCCTTTTTCTTCTAAATAAAAGCGTTCACATTGAGCTTCTTGTTCTAATAAATCTTGGTTATTATTACAGTATTCAATTGCCTCATGAACAGCAGCTAAAGGAATCTCTTTATTTTCTGATACCTCTTCTGGAGTTAATTCATTAACTCTCATATCCATCCAGACGGTAAAAGCCCTTAATCTTCTACCTTTGATATAAAGCTGGTTGCGCCAAGAATCGGAACGAGGTTCAAGATATTGCCACTCTGTTTTTGTTGGCTGATTTGTCATATTTTTTTACTCAAATTATCATATATATCTTAAAAACTGTTCACTTAATTGTACCACATAACTTTTTTGCTTAATATTGATTACAAACACAAGGGGGAACTTTTCCCCCTTTTTTTGTTCTATTCGTCTATTTTCGCTACGTTACCCGCTTTCACCCAACCTTCTTGTTGAGAGTTTGGGAGACGAACTTGCTGCCAATCGCCATCAGCACTGGTTTGTAGTATAATCACCTCAGAATTGTATTCCACACCGCCAACTCTTTCAGCATTTGAGTCAGGTTGCGATCGCACACTTAAACCGGTTGACCAGGTAACTTTTGCTCTATAGGCCCCGTCGGGTAGTTCTTCGGTTTCTTCTTCAATAAAAGATTCTGTCGCTACCACTTCTTCAACAGGCTGAGTTTTGGTTTGTGGTTGAGTAACGGGTTGAGTGTCTGCTTTTGCTGTAGTTTCTGGGGGTTTCTCCTCAGCAAAAAGGGGTTTTTCGGGGTTAGCATTCATGCGAGAAAAGACCACATAGGCAAGAGAAGCCGTTCCCCCGACTAATAGGAAGATACCGAGGAAAAATCCTAATAAAAATTGAAAAACGCCAGATAAACGATTCATAATGATAACAGGATATGGATATAACTTAAGGTTGCATCTTAACGTTGATTCCCCTAATTTAGCCACTGTTCAAATTGAATTTACTTTTCCTAAGAAGTTAAAGAATTTAAACCACTTTGACGAGAGGCTAACCGGGCTTTTCCGGCTGCTGCCCATTGCTGCAAAAATTCAATTTCTTCTTGGGCCGTTCGGGCTAAGGGGATAATTTGACTTGCTGCTTGTAAGATATCATCGGTGGTAAAGTCACGATTTTGACTGAACCCAATGTGCATGGCCTCAATTAAGGTTTGTTCAATTTCTGCCCCCGAAAAATCTGGGGTTTCATAAGCAAGTCGCTTGATGTCGTAAGTCTTCAGATTATGGGGTCGCAGTCTAGATAGGTGGACGTTAAAAATAGCTTCTCGTTCCCTCTGACTGGGTAAACCGACAAAGAAAATTTCATCAAAGCGGCCTTTTCGTAACATTTCTGGGGGTAAGGCTTTAATATTGTTGGCAGTAGCGACGACAAACACGGGGGATTTTTTTTCAGCTAACCAGGTAATAAACGTCCCAAAGACACGGCTAGTGGTGCCTCCGTCTCCTTTTCCTTCTACCCCTGCAAAGGCTTTATCTATTTCATCGATCCATAATACACAAGGGGCTAACGCTTCTGCTAAACTAATCATCTGACGGGTTCGAGACTCGGACTCCCCTACCAAACCTCCAAACAGTCGCCCTACATCCAAACGCAGTAAGGGTAAATGCCAATGGTGAGAGATGGCTTTAGCGGTGAGGGACTTTCCTGTGCCTTGAATACCCACTAATAGAAGGCCACGAGGGTGAGGTAAGCCATAAGACCTCGCTTTTTCACTAAATGCCCCACCACGCCGTAGTAACCAGTCTTTAAGGTTGTCTAAACCGCCAATATCGGAAATTTGTTCGGTAGCAGGATAAAAGTCAAGAATTTGGGTTTGACGAATGGATTGACGTTTTTCTTCTAAAATCAGTTCTACGTCTTCGGTTTCGATGCGTCCATGACTGGCGATACAACGGGTCAAAACACGGCGTATTCTCTCTAGGGACAGTCCTTGGGCTGATCTTACTAATTCATCTATAAGGGTATCAGATAAGGGTTGTCCTGTAGCCCCTAAAAGGCGTTGTATTTCCGTTTTAATTTCTGTGGCAGTAGGCAGGGGAAAGTCAACAACTGTAAGAACTTCGGTTAATTCGTCGGGAATTTGGACTTGAGGAGCAATAATAATGATATTCTTGGGTTGAGATTTTAAACTACGGGCAAGGTTTCGTAGTTTACGGGAGATAGAAACATCTTCTAGGAACCGTTGAAAGTCCCGTAAGATGAAGATTCCTCCGATATTATTGGGCAATTTTTCCACAAATTCTAATGCTTGGAGGGGGTTACGTCTACCAACGCCTTCGTTATTAGGGTTATCTTGATAGCCGTCTACAAAGTCCCAAATATACACGGTTCGGCTTTGCAGGGTTTTTGCACATTGAGCGATCGCAATTTCTAGTCTTTCTTCTTCGGTGGTAGGAATATAAATTAAAGGATAACAGGCTCGTAGTAGCAGTTCAAATTCTTCTTGAAAAGTCATCATTAATTACAATCGTTGGTTATAACCCTATCTCAATAATAATAAAGGTTAGCGGTTGATCTGACTATTTAGGTAGTTCATGAGTTCTGTTAGCGTTCGGTAATTCTGAAGTTATACATTGCGTTTACAGTGTTGTAGGGTGGGCAAAGTTTTCTACTTGACGAGTAGTCCAGATACATCTCTGAATTTGCCCACCCTACCGTTTTAAGATTTTGTTTTTAATTTGATATGATTGTATTTTAAAATTATCAAAAGTAATTCATATTTTAATGGTAGGAAAATTATTATGAGTTTAACTTTATATTTTTTGCGTCATGGGGAAACAGAAAGTAGTCTCAATGATAGTTTTTGTGGCACTCTTGATCCTGATTTAACTCCCCAAGGAAAAGAGATGGCCAATGACTTTGCTGATGCTTATAAAAGCTTTGATTGGTCTGCTATTTATGTTAGTCCCATGAAGCGTACTATTGCTACTGCAAAACCCCTTTGTGATGCAACAGGGATGGAAATGCAGATAAAAGATGGACTAAAAGAAATGAATTTTGGTCAGTGGGAAGATAAAACCTGTGACTGGGTTAAAGCGAATTATTTAGAGGAATATATTGACTGGATGACTGAACCGGCTTGGAACCCTCCTCCTGATGGTGAAACGGCGGTAGAAGTGGGCAGTCGTGCTATGTTAGTTATATCAGAAATTGAGGCAAAATATCCCGATGGAAAGGTGTTAGTTGTTGCCCATAAAACCACTATTAGAATTATTTTATGTCATTTATTAGGAATTGATTTAGGACGCTATCGTGACCGTATTGATATGTTAGCAGCATCGGTAAGTGTCGTTGAATTTGGGTTACATGGTCCTTTATTGAAAAAATTAGGCGATCGCTCTTATATGAGTCAAGAATTACAAGATCGTG